>CAVFEZ010000019.1:0-38240 GCA_963621665.1 Akkermansia muciniphila
ACGGCACCCTCCTTGCCGGACTGCTCTACGAGGCTTCCGCCAACAAGGTCAGCGTCAAGAACTGCTACTTCCGTGGCATCATGGCCAACGCCACCAATGTCAACGGCCAAGGACATTTCTACTACGGACTGGTGGGTAGCAACAAGATAGGAACCTCTCTGACGCTAAGTGATTGCTATGCCAACTTCAATTTCAGTGAAAAACTGGGTATAGGCGCAGGCCTCATGCCTACCGATGAAGCATCCACACCTACTGAAACCAACTGCCATTACCTCTGCCCAAGGTTTGACAATTCCACTGGAAAGGTGAACAGCAATGCCGAACTCGCCGCGTGCTTTGCCACCAAGGATGGTTGGCTCATTGGTGCCTACCGCCCCGTGCTGGAGGGCGCACGCCATTACGCGCTCACCACATACGACGGACAAACCGTATATGCCGATGCCATACCTTTGGATGACGATAGTTGCCGCAACGAGATTTTTTGTCATCAACTCACCACCGAGACAGCAACCGATCCGCTCCTTTGGGCGCTGCCTAAGGTGGCGGCGTGTGATGCTGAGACCAAAGTCAACTATCTGCTCAACTGCCAGCTCTACACAGACAAGCCCTTCCGCTTCACGCCCCCTGAGGAATCAGTGACCAAGGGACAGATGCACTTCCCGCTGTCCTTCTCGGGTGACCACGCCCTCCGCTTGATGTGTCTGCCCGCCACGCTGCAAAAGAGCCATCTGCCCGAAGGCACTGAGGTCTTCCTCATGGGCAAACCCACTGGCGACAAGGAAGAAGGTTATTCGGCTTGTATCGTGGCGTGCGACTCTGTACCCGCGGGCGTGCCGTTCCTCATCTATATGAGCGAGAAACCTACCGAGACCATCGATGTGGTACTCCGTGGTGACATCGTAGACACGCCGCAAACGAGCGGTACGCTCAACGGCCAAGTGCTTGAGAGCGGACTCATCGGCACCTTCGAGGACAAGCACCTCGATAGCGGTTGTGCCAACGTTGAGGTCTCTACCGCAGGAGACAACGTCAAGTATAGCGTGAAGTATGAAGAAAACATCGACCTCAAGCCATTCTGTGCTTATATCGATGCCGACGCTACCGTCTCTTGCACCACTGGCGTGCTGCTCAAGGAGACCTCCAACTATATCGACCAAACGCTCGCTGCATACAAGGACCAGACGGTCACGGTGTTCCTCTTGCGTATGCTGCAGACCAGCGGATGGAACACGCTGTGCCTGCCGTTTGACATCTCGGAAGAAGAACTGCTTGCAAAGTATGGCAGCAACACCCGACTGGAAGAACTCACCAGCATCACCACCGAGGCTGACGGTACATGCAACTTGAACTTCACCAAGACCTATGACATCAAGGCGGGCAAGTGCTACCTCATCCTACCGGGAAAAGCCAATGGCAATTCGTATCAGTTTGATGACAAGACGCTTTCAATCGACCCCATCTCCACCACGCTGACCTCATCCGACGGTTCGTACGCCATCAGTTTCATGGGATCCTTCGCACGAAAAGCCATCGACGGCAACGATACCAGCAAGGGTACTTACTTCACCCAAAACAACAAGATATACAAGGTGGCACAAGGCCGCACCATCGCGATGAACGGTTTCCGCTGCTGGATTGAGACCTCCAAGGCAGACGTCCTCACCAAGGCCGTGATCTCCCACGCAGACGGCACAACAAGCATTGCCGACATCGTACCCATCGGTATGACTGAGGACAACTGCCGCATCTACGACATACGAGGCATAGAAACCTCCCATCCCGACAACCACCATATAAATATAAAGAAAGGACGCAAATGGGTCGAGTCACAGACCCATTAGTCTTGTAGGCAACAACCCTATTAATAAGATAAAGTTATGAAGAAACAATATTTATCTCCCAGCCTAAAAGTAGTCTGCATCGAGGCTCCAGAATTGATACTGTTGGCGGGTTCGGGACCTGGCATCGATATCAGCGTAGACGGCAACGATAAGGAAATCACAGACGGTGGCACCACCGACCCCGACGAGAACTATAATCCCTGGTAAGGGAACGGATTTGTAATAAAAAAAAACTTGGTATGGTTCGAACCATACCAAGTTTTTTTTGTCGCCACTAAGCGCGTTTTCTTTTTGCTATCAGGCTGACATCCATGAAGTATCAGCCCTTCGCATTCAAGAGACATCAGTCACCGATGCCTTGCTTTTTCTTGGCATCCTCCATCTTCTTGAGGATATCCTTGGGAATGGCGTTCTTGTTGACGAGATAGTCCATGGTGTTGGCTACGATGAAGTTCTTGGTCATGTACCAGATACCCTTGTAGTCACCGCTCTCGCCCCAGGAGTTCTTCACCATATAGTATTCCTTGCCGTTCTGGTCCTTGGCAATACCGTAGATAAGCATGCCGTGGTCGTCGGTGAGTTCCCAGTTGTCGAAACGCTCCTGACGCTGCTCGGGAGTCGGAGTAAGTTCGGGTACGGTGCAACCGAGCGAGTCAACGATGCTGGTACGCTTGGCGGGAGTAAGCTTCAGCCAGCGGGCCATGTCACTTCCGGCGAGGTTTTCCATCTTCTTGGTGTCATAGAAGTAGGCAAGACCCTTGCGGGTGAAGCCCGGCTCCGACACGTCACCGCCCCACGCTACGGTATAGCCATTCATCACTGCATTGTCGATGATACGGGCCATATCCTCCATGGGCAGGTTCCATGACAACGGGTTGCGCCAGTTGTCCTGTACCTCAACGGCATACTGGGTGTAGTAAGGATGGTGGGAATAACTGGTGACGGATACATAGTTGTTCCAATCGAGACCGAGGCTGGCTGCAAAGGTCTTCGGAGTGTAACTCTTGCCCTGATAGTTGAATTTCTCGGGGCACTCGCCAAGGTAAGCATCAAGAATGCCCTGGAGTCCGACCTTCCACTGTCCGGAGATCTTCTTGGCAGTGCTCTTGGAGATACCTGCAACGTAAGGCTCGAGCTGACCGAAGAACTCATTGAAGTTGTTGAGCGAGTCGCCATAGAGCGATCCGGGGAAAGGCATGGCGTCCTCGGGGCAGATACCGTAGTTTTTCAGCACATAGAGTACGTCGTAAGCCGATCCGCCTTGAGAGAACTGGCAGTCGCCGTGCAGACGAACCACCTGAACGGCGCGGTCCATATAGTTTTTGTTGGCTACGAAAGACTCGCAGAGGTCATAGGTTTTGCCGGTAGCCTTGAGGATTTCGGCCTCAAAGAACGACAGTGTAGAGTAGTCCCAGCACGTACCGCTGCGGTTCTGGTCCTTGATGCTGGTGATGGGATTTTCCTTGACAACGGTAAACACGGGTTTGTTTTTGTTCACCGAATCAGTCTTCTCTGCCGCGCTTGCACCGATAGCGGCAAAGGCGACGAGGGCGAGTGTCAGTATTTTCTTCATTCTTTTCTTGGGTTATGTTTGTTTTTTACAATTATGTCAAACGTCATTGGTTGTTCTGCATGAAAGCCTCTACATCCTTAGGATGATAGGGTATACGGTCTTTCCCGATAAAGCGACAACCATCAGCGGTAATGAGTACATCATCTTCTATGCGTATGCCACCGAAATCCTTATAGGTCTCGAGCATATCGAAGTTGAGGAATTCGGCACAATGTCCCGACGCTTTCCAATCATCGATGAGGGCCGGGATGAAGTAGATGCCCGGCTCGTCGGTGACAACAAAGCCCTCTTCCAGACGGCGGCCCATGCGCAGACAGTTGGTACCGAACTGGTCGAGACGGGGACGTGTCTCCTCGTCAAAGCCCACATTGATCTGGTCAAGACTCTCCATATCGTGTACGTCCATACCCATCATGTGGCCCAGTCCGTGGGGAAGGAACATGGCATGGGCACCGGCGGCTACGGCCTCCTCGGTATCACCTTTCATCAAGCCGATCTCCTTCAGACGGTCTGTCATAAGTTTGCATACGGCCAGATGCACGTCGAAATATTTCACACCCGGTTTGGCTGCCTTGAGCACATAGTCGTGACAAGCCTCTACAATGGAGTAGATTTCCAATTGACGGTCGGTGAACTTGCCGTTGACGGGATAGGTACGGGTATTGTCCGAGCAATAATTGTTGACGGTCTCGGCACCTGCATCGCAGAGCACAAGGCGTCCGCTCTCAAGTGCAGCCAGCGACGGATTGCCGTGCATGATCTCGCCGTGCTGGGTAAAGATGGTGGGGAAACTTACCATCGCACCATACGAGTTGGCGATGCCGTCGACCTGTCCGCCGATGTACTTCTCGGTGACACCCGGGCGGGTGAGTTTCATTGCCGTAGTGTGCATCTTGTAGCCGATGACGGCAGCACGCTCCAGTTCTTCTATCTCTTGGGGTTCCTTGGTAGAACGCATCTTCACAACGGCCTTGATGAGGTCGAGGCTGGCTGCTTCTTTCTGCTGCACGGGATGGATGCCCAAAAGGTCGAAAATCTGTATCTTGATATCGGCGCGGTAGGGAGGCAGGAAGTGTACGCGGCGTTTTTGGCGAAGCGCATCGTTGCAGATGGTCTTGAGCGACTTCATGGGGGCGGTATTGTGTACGCCCACCCGCGCTGCCATGTCGTGTACACTGTCAACACTGCCATACCACACGATATCCTCGATGTCAATATCGTCGCCGATGAGGGTCTCTATGTCATTGTCGATGTCGATGACGCCCACAAGCCCGTCACGGTTTTGTCCGAAATAATAGAGGAACGACGAATCCTGACGGAACGGCGCATAGCCGTTGGCCGGAAAATTGCAGGGTGACTCGTTGTTGCCGAAGAGTATGATGATACCGTCCTTTACAAGTTCTTTCAACTTGGCGCGACGGCCTGCGTAGGTCTCTTTACTGAACATGATTGTATCTCTTGAGATAGTTTTATATGCAAAGGTACTGTAAATAAAGGACAAAGCAAAAGAAAGCCTGCTATTTATGTTTTGTTAAGTGCCCATTTTGCAATAAAATATGCACTTTCATGGTGCAAATCACCGTCAGACTGTATATTGTTACGAGAAAAATGAGTACTTTTGCAACTATAGAAAAACAGAAAAGCTCATGTTTATAGACAGCAATACCGGACTTGTACTTGAAGGAGGAGGCATGCGCGGAGTTTTCACAAGCGGCGTACTTGACGGCTTCATGAAACACCACCTCTACTTCAACTATGTCGTTGCCGTATCGGCAGGGGCCTGCAACGGTCTGTCGTACATGAGCCGCCAACCGCGGCGCGCACGCATATCCAACATCGACTACCTTGCGCGCTACGACTATATCGGCTTGCGGCATCTGGTGACACAAGGTTGCATCTTCGACCAGAAACTGCTCTACGACAAGTTTCCCAACGAGTACATTCCCTACGACTATGACACCTACTTCGCCAATCCGTGCGAGTTTGAGATGGTGACGACCAACTGTCTCACAGGCCGCCCCATGTACCTGCAGGAGAAGCACGACCGCCAGCGCGTACTCGACATCGTACGGGCATCAAGCAGCCTGCCGTACGTGAGCAAGATTGTCAACATAGACGGCACGCCTATGCTCGACGGCGGCATTGTCGACAGCATACCCGTAATGCGGGCCATGGAGACCGGACACAGCCGCAACGTTGTCGTGCTCACCCGCAACAAAGGCTATCGCAATACAGGCCACGACCGGAAGATACCGCGGTTCATCTACCGCAAATACCCGAGACTGCGCGTGGTGCTGAGCCACCGCATCGATGCCTACAACCGCCAGCTGGACCTCATCGACCAGCTGGAAGCATCGGGCCAGATCATCTGCATACGTCCGGTACGTCCGCTCGAAGTGAGCCGCATGGAGAAAGATACGGACAAACTGGAACGTCTTTATGAGGAAGGATTTATGCTGGGCGAAGCCTTTTGCCAGGAACACATGAAGAGCAAGTAAGTGACGGCCCGACAATATTGCCGTTTCCGTTCCGGATGCGGCAATCAGAAATTATGTGAAAACGCACGGCCATGTGCCGGAAGTTACATTTTTATTTCGTAACTTTACACAATCTTTTACTCGCCCCGTCTCCGGCGGATATTTGCCATGAGCATCCGCCCGTGAAGAAGAAAACAAGAAAATACAATATACATGCTTTTCAAATGGAATTACGCGCCGCCTACGGCAGAAGAACTGCAGGCGGCAGAAGAATTAGGAGAAAAGCTACACATCAGTCCCATCCTGGCACAGTTGCTGCTGCGCCGGGGCATCACTACCGAGTCGGCGGCCAAACGGTTTTTCCACCCCCAGTTGGCCGACCTTATCAATCCATTCCTCATGAAGGACATGGACGTGGCTGTAGACAGACTCAACGATGCCATGGGCCGGAAAGAGCGCATACTCGTCTACGGCGACTACGACGTGGACGGATGTACGGCCGTGGCCCTGGTCTACAAGTTTCTGCAGCAGTTCTACTCCAACATAGAGTACTACATCCCCGACCGGTACGACGAGGGATATGGCGTGAGCAAAAAGGGAATAGACTACGCCCATGAAGCAGGCGTGAAACTCATCATCATCCTCGATTGCGGCATCAAGGCCATCGAGGAGATTGCCTATGCCAAGTCACTGGGCATAGACTTCATCATCTGCGACCATCACGTACCCGATGACGAGTTGCCCGACGCCGTAGCCATCCTCAATCCCAAACGCGAAGACGACCCCTACCCCTTCAAGCACCTGTGCGGTTGCGGTGTGGGGTTCAAACTGATGCAGGCCTTCGCCAAGAACAACGGCATACCTTTCTCGCGGCTCATTCCCCTGCTCGACCTCTGTGCAGTGAGCATAGCAGCCGACATCGTGCCCGTCACCGACGAAAACCGCATCCTCGCCTTCCACGGTCTGAAGATACTCAACCAGAACCCGAGTGTGGGTCTGCGTGCCATCATCGACATCTGCGGACTGAGCGGAAGAGACATTTCCATGAGCGACATCGTCTTCAAGATAGGCCCGCGCATCAATGCTTCCGGACGCATGGAGAGCGGACGCGAGAGTGTCGATCTGCTTGTGGAGCGCGAACTGCCGGCCGCCATTGAGAAGGCCCGCCACATCGACCAGTACAATGACAAGCGGAAGAACATCGACAAGCACATGACCGAGGAGGCCAACCAGATTGTCTCACGCCTTGAGAGCCAGCGCCACCGTTCCTCCATCGTGCTCTACGACGAAGGCTGGAAGAAAGGGGTCATCGGCATCGTAGCCTCCCGCCTCACCGAAATCTACTTCCGCCCCACTATTGTCCTGACGCGCGACGGCGACCTGGCCACCGGATCGGCACGCAGCGTGACCGGGTTCGACATCTACTCGGCCATCAAGAGCTGCCGCGACATGCTCATCAACTTCGGCGGACACACCTACGCCGCCGGACTCACCCTGCGCTGGGCCGACATACCCGAGTTCCGCCGCCGTTTCCAAAAATACGTCGACGAGCACATACAGCCCGAACAGACCGAAGCATCGCTCGACATCGATGCAGTCATCGACTTCCGCGACATCACCAAGCGCCTGCACAACGATCTGAAACGGTTTTCCCCGTTCGGCCCGTGCAACCCCAAACCGATATTCTGTACCGTCGGGGTCTACGACTACGGCACAAGCAAGGTCGTAGGACGCGAGCAAGAGCACATCAAGCTCGAACTGGTCGACTCGAAATCGAGCAATGTCGTCAACGGTATTGCCTTCGGACAAAGCGCATCGGCACGCTACATCAAGTCGAAACGCAGTTTCGATATCGCCTATACCATAGAAGACAACGTATTCAAGCGCAACCTCGTACAACTGCAGATCGAAGACATCCGTCCGACAGAAGACATCGACGAAGACCTATAAAAGTCCATCCGCACCGTGGCATACAATGAAGAACAATATCTCGGCATACTCCGGCAATATTGGGGGTATGCCGATTTCCGTGGCATACAGCGCGAGATTGTCGAGAGTATAGCCAGCGGACACGACACGCTGGGCCTTATGCCCACAGGCGGCGGAAAGTCCATCACCTTCCAAGTACCGGCCTTGGCCCAAGAGGGCGTATGCATTGTTGTCACGCCGCTCATCGCCTTGATGAAGGACCAGGTGCAGAATCTCCGCCGACGGGGCATCATGGCCGCGGCCGTCTATTCGGGCATGACCCGCCGCGAGATACTCACAACGCTCGAAAACTGTATTCTCGGCGACACCAAATTGCTCTATGTGTCGCCCGAGCGCATTGCCTCCGACCTGTTCAAGACCAAGCTCCGCCACATGCGCGTGAGTTTCATCACTGTCGACGAGGCCCACTGCATCAGTCAGTGGGGCTATGATTTCCGTCCCTCCTACCTTCACATTGCCGACATCCGGCGCATCAAGCCCGACGCACCAGTCCTTGCACTCACCGCCACCGCTACCCTACAGGTAGTCGACGACATACAAGAGCGCTTGGCCTTTGCCGAGAACCGTGTCTTCCGCATGAGTTTCGAGCGCAAGAATCTGGCCTACGTCGTGCGCCGCGCCACCGACAAGAACGCCGAAGCCCTGCACATACTGCGCTCCGTACCCGGCACTGCCATCATCTACGTGCGTAGCCGCAAACGGTGCGCGGAGGTCTGCGACCTGCTTCAGCAAGAAGGGCTGACCGCCACCTATTACCACGCCGGACTGGAGCACAGCACCAAGGACGAGCGCCAAAAAGCATGGCACGACGGACAGGCGCGCGTGATGGTGGCCACCAACGCCTTCGGCATGGGCATCGACAAGCCCGACGTGCGCCTCGTGATACACATCGACTGTCCCAGTTCGCTCGAAGCCTATTTTCAGGAAGCGGGACGCGCAGGACGCGACGGCAACAAGTCGTATGCCGTACTGCTCTATGACGACAGCGACGACCGCAAACTGCAAAAGCGCATCGTCGACGAGTTTCCCGACAAAGACTATATCTTCGACGTCTACAACCACCTCGCCTACTTCTTCCAGATCGGCGCCGGAAGCGGAAAGGGCCACACTTTCGCCTTCGACATCGACCGTTTCTGCCAGGTATTCAGATACTTTCCCATACCTGTCAACGCCTCGCTGAAGATTCTCGCACGGGCCGGATACATCGAGTACGACATGGAACCGGAGAACAGCGCACGCCTCATGTTTCTCCTCGGACGCAACGATCTGTACCGTCTCAACGACCTTGCCCCGCGCGAAGACCTGCTGGTCACGACACTGCTGCGCTGCTACGGCGGGCTGTTCTCCGACTACGTATACATCGACGAGGGACTTCTTGCCCGCACGTCCGGACTGACCCGGCAAGAGGTCTATCTCCTGCTCAAGGAGTTGAGCCGACGGCGCATACTGCACTTCATTCCCCAGCGCAAGACACCGCTCATCACCTACATCTGCAACCGTATCGAGCCCGAGCGCCTCATTCTTCCGCAGTCGGTCTACGAGCAGCGCAAGGAGCAGTTTGCCCTGCGTATAAAATCAGTCATCGGCTACGCCACCAACGATGACGTGTGCCGCTCGCGCCAACTTCTGCGCTACTTCGGTGAGACCGAGTCGACTGACTGCAACCGGTGCGACGTGTGTGTCGCCCATAGCAGCAACGGACACGAGGCCGCCGAACAGTCGGCCCGCAAACGACTGATGGAATTCTTCGCCGACGGACAACCGCACAATCCTGCCGAGTTGGCACGCCTCGACATACCTACCGATGCCCTCGACGAGGCCATCGCCTATCTTATTGACGAGGAAAAAATAGTAATACGTGAAAGCAAATTGATCAGAAATGACCAAGCATAAAAAAACTTCTTCCGCCATACGCAGAAGAAGTTCAATCTGTAATTGTAAATATTGTGGGTGGTGATGGATTCGAACCACCGAAGGCATAGCCAGCAGATTTACAGTCTGCCCCATTTGGCCACTCTGGTAACCACCCTTTCGATTACGGGGTGCAAAGATATACAAAAAAATCGGGTTTCCGACTGCAAAAGATGACATTTTTTATTATTGCCACCATTTTTATTGTTTTTCAGAACAGCGATACCGTTTGCGTTGAAAAAATGGCGTACCTTTGCACATCGAAATTTCAAAAGCAAAGTCATATACCAACTACTCATGAAGAGAATCCTTTTGTTCATTTGCATCCTTGCAATGTGCCTCCCGGCTGGAGCCGTGCTCAAGGAGAAGAACCTTGCTTCCACACTCTCGGTACTCTGCGCAGAACTGGAGAGCACCTATCAGGAACAGACGCAGAATATCGCGCGCTACAGTTCACGCAGCAACGCCCAGCACGAGCAGATGGTCAGCCTCATGCAGAAGAGCGACCAGATAGCCCTGATGCTCTACTCACAAAAGCAGGACTATACGTTCGACATGACCTACGCCTGCCACGAGGCCACCGACCTCTACCGCAAGTTCAGCAAGCGCCGCATGCCCTACGACAAGATTATCGCCTACATCGATACCGAAGTGGCACGCTACGACGCCCTCATCAAGTCGCTGCGCAGCATTCCGCCATCGCTTGACCGTCCTGCAGCGCCGCCCGCCGGTGCCCGGCCGAAACCCGCCGACAACAAGTCGCAGCCCTTCATGCTCGACAAGCACGCCCAAGCCGAGCGCATAACCTGTATCAACTACGCTACGGCCCTGCGCAACAACATCATCAAGATACGTGAAAAACTCATCCAGGACAATGAGCACTACAAGATGGTGGGCGAAAAACTCAAGAAGGTCAACGACTATGCCCTGCAACGCTACAACATCATACAGCACAGTATCTTTGTCAACGGCGATGACAACTACTTTGAGATACTCGCCGCCCTGCCCCGCTCCTTCAACGAGGCCAAGGCCGACTTCACCAACAAGTATGAGACCGAGCATGTACGCACCGTCAACGGCAAGAACCGCCCCGTACCGTCGCAGTGGCGCGGCCCCATCGTGGTAGGCCTCTCGGGATTTATCATCTTCTACATCATCGTAGCCGCTCTGCTGAGCAACGTGCTCGTGCGCTGGCTTGTGCCGAAGCGCTTCCGCACCGACGAGTTTATGAAAAAGAAGGTGTGCCTCATCCTCGCCGCGGCCATGATCATCTTTGCCGTCTCGGTGATGATTGCCCGCACGTTCATGTACCACAACTTCTTCTTGATGGCCTCCAAGCTTCTCATTGAGTATGCCTGGCTGCTGGCCGCGATATTCGTATCGCTGCTGATACGTCTGACGGGCGACCAGATCAAAAGCGGTTTCCGCATCTACACGCCCATCATGCTGATGTCGTTTATCGTCATCTCGTTCCGCATCATGTTCATCCCCAACAGTACCGTGCAACTCATCTTCCCGCCGATACTGTTGTTGTTCACCCTGTGGCAGTGGCGCGTCATCACGCGCTACAACGACAACATTCCCCACTACGACATCTTCTACACATGGATCTCGCTCGTACTGATGATTGTCTCCACCGTCTGCGCCTGGTACGGCTACACGCTGCTCTCGGTACAGGTACTGATATGGTGGATGTTCCAGTTGAGCTGCATACAGAGCATCACCTGCATCTACGACATCCTCGCTGCCTATGAGGAGAAACACCTCAACAAGCGCATCTACGCCGCCAAAGCCGAAGCACAGGCCAAGGGCAAGCGCAAGACTGCCACTCCGGAGAAACCCCGCTCGGCAGTATCGAAGATTGGCATCGTCTACTCCGACCATGCCCCCTACATCAATGTCACTTGGTTCTACGACCTCGTCTCGATGGCTCTCGTGCCGATATTGGGTGTATTCTCCGTGATGCTTTCCATCTGGTGGGCCTCCAATGTATTCGACCTCACCGAGACCGTGTTCGGCATCATTGTCACCAACTTCATCAATGTGCCCGGTATCGTAGAACTCTCCATCGCCAAGATGGTGGCTGTACTGTCGATGTTCTTCCTCTTCCGCTACCTCAATTACCTCATACGGTCGGTCTATCACAAATACCGCAAACCGAAGGTGATGGTCAACGGCAAGCCCAATTTCACCTTGGCCAACAATATCATCGCCATCTGCGTGTGGGGTCTGTACGCCATCATCTCGATCAAGATGCTGAAGATACCGTCAACCGCCATTTCGGTCATCTCCGCCGGACTTGCGACCGGTGTCGGTTTCGCCATGAAAGACCTGCTCGAGAACTTCTTCTACGGCATCTCGCTGATGACGGGCCGTGTACGTGTGGGCGACTACATCGAGTGCGACGGCATACGCGGAAAGGTGGAAAGCATCACCTACCAGTCGACACAGGTAGTCACGGCCGACGGATGCGTGATCGCGTTCCTCAACAGTTCGCTTTTCAACAAAAACTTCAAGAACATCACCAAGAACCACTCCTACGAGATGGTGAAGGTACCCGTCGGCGTAGCCTACGGTGCCAACGTGGAAGACGTGCGCAAGATGCTCATCGAGGCCGTGCGCTCACAGATGGCCAAGTCGCGTGACGGACGCGACATCATCTCCCAGAAGAAACCCATCGACGTGGTGTTTGATGATTTCGGCGACAACAGCGTCAACCTGTTCGTCACCTACTGGGTACTCGTCGAGGAGAAGTTTGGCATGACCGGACGCATCAAGGAAGCCATCTACAACACGCTCAACGCCCACCACATTGAAATACCCTTCCCGCAGCGCGACGTATACATCCGCTCCATGGTCACTCCGCAGACCTCTGCGGCAGCACAGGCAGCGACAGACAAAGCATAATATTTCCCATACAAAAAAATCCCGGTTACAGCATCATGACTGCAACCGGGATTTTTCTTAGTATGGGGGATATTGGGTTTGTAGGATTATTCCATCTCGTTTTCAGGACGAAGTTTGCGCACGGTAACGCCCGCCTGCCACATTTCGCTCTCACGCATGGCCATCAGTTCGGCATTGAGTTTCTCGCGGTAGTCAGCCTTCGAATTGCTGTCGATAGACACTTGGGCTTCATGTCCAGTCTGTACGGAGAGATAGAGCCACTCCATGACCGGCTTGATGGCCTCGCGGAAACGGGGTGCCCAGTCGAGCGCACCACGCTGGGCGGTCGTCGAGCAGTTGGCGTACATCCAGTCCATACCCTTCTCACCGAAGAGCGGCATAAGGCTCTGCGTGAGTTCCTCGATCGTTTCGTTGAAGGCTTCCGAAGGAGAATGTCCGTGCTCGCGAAGCACCTCATATTGTGCCTCAAACAAACCTTCGATGGCACCCATCAGCGATCCGCGCTCACCGGTAAGGTCACTCGTAGCCTCGCGCTGGAAGGTGGTCTTGAACAGGTAGCCGGCACCGATACCGATACCGAAGGCGATGGTCTTTTCCTCGGCCTTTCCCGAAGCGTCCTGATAGACAGCATAGGAGCAGTTGAGTCCGCGGCCTTCGAGGAACATCGTGCGCAGCGAAGTGCCAGAGCCCTTGGGGGCCACCATGATGACATCGATATCATCGGGAGGTACGACACCCGTGCGGTCATTCCAGTTGATGGCAAATCCGTGCGAGTAGTAAAGCGTCTTGCCGGGTGTGAGATACTGCTTGATGGTGGGCCATACGGCAATCTGTCCGGCATCTGAGAGCAGCATGCAGATAATGGTTCCCTTCTGCGCAGCCTCCTCTACAGAGAAGAGGGTTTCGCCGGGCACCCATCCGTCGGCTACGGCCTTGTCGTAGGTCTTGCCCGGACGCTGGCCGACAATCACGTTGAAACCGTTGTCGCGCAGGTTTCCGGCCTGACCGGGACCCTGTATACCATATCCGAGGATGGCTATTGTCTCTCCTCCCAGCACTTCGCGTGCCTTCTCCAATGAAAACTCCTTGCTGGTGACGACGGTCTCAACGACGCCACCGAAATTCATTTCTGCCATATTGTATTGCTTTTTGTGCGGTGCGTCTCTGCAGACGCCCGCGATTATACTTTCTGCGGACCAAACATCCGCTCTATTGTTTTAGTTCTCCACAAAGACGATGCGGCTGCGGCACACCTCTACGCCTTCGGCGTCGGGTGCAGTGTACTTCACCGTAATCACGTCGTATGCGCTTCCGCCCACATCTTTGACAATAAAGCCCAACCGGTCGCCAACATGCGTTTCGGCTACATAAGCGATTTCCAGCCGCGCCAGCCGATGGGTCTTGTGCCAGGAAAGGGGCCAAAGGTCAAGGATATGCTCAATGTATTTCACGCTGTTGACATGTCCGTTGACATCGATGTCGCTATACTGCGTATCAATTGTATGTTGTGGTTGCTCAGTAGCCTTTGTCCTCACACGTGAGAAGGGTGCGATAGGACACGGTGTTTCCTCATCGATATACTCCTTGATAAGTCCGTCATGCACGGCGAGTATATCTACCGGCTGTCGGGTATCGGTATCAATCATGGCCCAAATGCTACGCCCGTAGCCACAGACCTGACCGTCATCGGTACGGACGGCGAAATTTCGGCTCGTGAAGAAGCGCATCACACCATCCACCCATGTACTGACATCTATCTTTTCATAGGCTTGGGGCATACGTTCCATCTCAATGACCAAACGTGACAGCACCCAAGTGCGGTGAATCGGATTGAGGTAGTTCATACCGTAGCCACGGTCGTTGGAGTGGAAGTCGGCCGCATTGAGCATATGGTTGCCCAAATGTCCGATAAAAAGCCGATGGGAGAAATCGCAGTGGAAAGGTTCTACGAGAAACCTATAGGTTCCCACTTTACTGAGTAATTGCATTTCCTGTAAATTTTACAATGGGGTTTTCTGATTATTTTGTCCCTGAGTCTTTGCCGTTGAGATAGTCGGCGACCGGCTCCTTGACACTGCGGGTCACCGCAATGCGGCCCGAGCGGGAATATTGCAGGATACATCCGAAACTGTCAAGTTTGTCATAGAGCGCCTTGAGTTCTTCGGGAAGTCCCGCCAGTTCGATGGTGGCATAGGTCGGATTGACCTCCATCATGCGAGCATCGGCGATACGGACCGCACGCGACACCTCAGGATTGTCGAGCAACACAGGAGTGGCTATCTTGTAGAGGGCAATCTCGTGGATGAAGAGTTGATCGTCGAGATAATAGTCGGCCTTCACCACATCGATCACCTTTTCGATCTGTCGGGTGATCTTCTCTATCTGCTCCTCGTCACTCCAAGCGGTGATGGTATATTTATGTATGCCGTCGAGACTGGATGCCGAGGCAACGATACTTTCGATATTGACCTGTCTTCGGGTGAAGACGGCCGTCACCTGACTGAGCACGCCAGCCACATTTTCCGAATAGATAAGCAGTGTATACAGTTTCAATTCCATATCATGCACATTTGCTGCACGTCCACCATTATTTTATTGTATGGGCATGCCATATAAAAATATTGTCAGAGCGACACTTCCAGCATCATCTCGTCGACATTCTTTCCCGGCGGGGTCATCGGTAGGACATTGTCTTCCTCCTTGACCGCACACTCCAGTACATACGGACCGTCGGTGGCAAGCATACGGTCAACGGCGGTCTGGAGGTCACCGCGTTCGGTGACGACACCATAGGCGATGCCGTACCCGGCACAGATGGTGCGGTAGTCGGGATTGAGCATCCGGGTAAACGACTTGCGGCCGCCAAAGAACATATCTTGCCATTGGCGCACGTTGCCGAGATAGTTGTTGTTCATCAGAATGACCTTCACCGGAGCCTGCTGCTCCATGATGGTCCCCAGTTCCTGTATACTCATTTGGAAACCGCCGTCGCCCGTAAACAGGCATACCGTACGGTCGGGAGCGCCAAACGTGGCACCGACGGCTGCCGGAAGGCCAAAGCCCATCGTTCCCAATCCGCCACTGGTGACAACGCTCAGTTTTCTGCGGAACTTGAAATACCGGCAGGAGAACATCTGGTTTTGCCCTACATCGGTGACGAGTACGGCCTCGCCGCCAGTAGCCTCAGCCACGGCATTGATCACCTCTCCCATAAGCAGCGGTCCGGCTTTAGGATGTATGGCCGGCTGTATCACCTTGGTGTTTTCCTCCTCAAAGTAGGGACGGAAACCGGCTTTCCATGCAGTGTGGTCTCCCTTGTTGAGCAGGGCGGTAATGGCAGGAAGCGATGCCTTGCAGTCGCCGACTACGGCAACGTCTGTCCGCACGTTTTTATTGATTTCCGAAGCATCAATATCAAGATGGATGATCTTTGCCTGGCGGGCATAAGTGTCAAGACGGCCTGTCACGCGGTCGCTGAAGCGCATACCGATGGCAATGAGCACATCGCAACGTTGCTCCATGACATTGGGGGCGTAGTTGCCATGCATACCGAGCATGCCCATCGAGAGCGGATGGTCAGAGGGAAGGGCCGAGAGTCCGAGCAACGTGCGTGCGGCCGGTATGTCGGCACGCTCAAGAAAACGCGCCAACTCTTCCTGAGCCCCACCCAGTTCGACACCGTGTCCCACAAGGGCGAGCGGCCGTTGGGCATTGTTGATGAGGGTTGCAGCCTCAGCCACGGCCTGTTTGTCGATATCGGGATAGGGAAGATAACTGCGCACTGACGTGACCTTCACTGGTTGCCAGACGGTCGTGCCAGTCTGCGCATTCTTGGGAAAATCGAGCACGACAGGACCTGGACGGCCCGTCCTTGCGATATAGAAGGCACGGCTCACGGCCCACGCCACATCCTCTGGACGGCGTATCTGGTAACTCCACTTGCTGATAGGTTGCGCCAGTCCGACAAGGTCCACCTCCTGAAAGGCATCCGTACCCAGTGCATCCGTACCCACCTGACCGGCGATGACGACAATCGGCGTGGAGTCGATCATGGCATCGGCCACACCCGTCAGCGTATTGGTTGCCCCCGGTCCGCTCGTGACAAGGCACACGCCTACACCACCGCTCACACGGGCAAATCCTTCAGCGGCATGGGCAGCGGCCTGCTCGTGTCGTACAAGGATATGGTCAAACGCTTTCCGCTCACCCCGCGTATAGTCATAAAGGGCATCGAAAACGGGCATGATGGCACCGCCTGGATAACCGAAAATCGTTGTCACTCCTTCATCGCGGAGCGAGCGCATCAGGGCCTCTGCCCCTGTTATCTGTTCCATAGTTGCTTCGTTTTTAGGCGCGTCAAGAGAGACGCCTGTGGTAATTCTTGTATCAGATGATACGCACGCCGCCCTTGTCTGCGGAACTTACACTCTGTGCATAGGCCCGCAGCGCCTTGCTGACGGTACGCTGACGGCGGAGGGGCTGTTGGGGACGGGCAGCCAGTTCCTCATCGGAGAGGCGCACGTTGATACTGCGGTGGGGGATGTCTATGTCGATAATGTCACCGTCCTTGACCTTACCGATATTGCCGCCGGCAGCGGCCTCGGGCGAGATATGTCCGATACTCAGTCCGCTCGTACCGCCCGAGAAGCGGCCGTCTGTGATAAGGGCACACTCCTTGCCGAGGTGCATGCTCTTGATATAAGATGTGGGGTAGAGCATCTCCTGCATACCGGGACCGCCCTTTGGACCTTCATGGGTGATGACCACACAGTCGCCACTCTGTACCTGTCCGCCAAGAATAGCCTCACAGGCATCTTCCTGGGAGTCGTACACCTTGGCCGGACCGCTGAACGTCCAGAAGTCGGGATCTACGCCGGCCGTCTTGATGACACATCCGTCCTGGGCGATATTGCCGAAGAGTACGGCCAGTCCGCCGTCTTTGGTATAGGCGTGCTGCAGCGAACGTATACATCCATGCTCGCGGTCGGTATCAAGACTCTCCCATTGGGCATTCTGACTGCCCATAACCGTAGAAAAGCGGCGACCGGGTGCAGACCGATAGATACGGTCGGCCTCGGGATCTACCTGTCCGCCTGTGATGTCGTACTTACGCATGGCTTCTCCGAGCGTCATGCCGTCTACGCGGCGCACGCTTTCGTCGATAAGCCGGCCGCGGTTCAGTTCGCCCATGATACCGAGTATACCGCCTGCCCGTCCGCACTCCTGCACACTGTACTTCTGCGTGTTGGGCGCAAGTTTGCACAGACAGGGCACATGACGGCTGAGCCGGTCGATGTCATTCATTGTAAAGTCCACACCGCCCTCCTGGGCCACAGCCAACAGATGGAGCACCGTATTAGTACTGCCGCCCATGGCGATGTCGAGCGTCATGGCATTGAGGAAGGCTTCGCGCGTGGCGATACTGCGCGGCAATACGCTCTCGTCGCCGTCCTCATAGTAGGCCAAGGCATTCTTCACAATCTGCCGGGCCGCATCACGGAAGAGCCGCACGCGATTTTCGTGGGTGGCGAGTATGGTACCGTTGCCGGGCAAGGCCAAACCGATAGCCTCGGTCAGAGAATTCATCGAATTGGCCGTGAACATACCCGAGCAACTGCCGCAACCGGGACAGGCGCAGCCTTCCAGTTCGGCCATATCGTCGTCGCTCACCAACGGATCGGCGCCCTTGATCATGGCCGTCACGAGGTCGGCATTCTCACCGTGCCACCGTCCGGCCTCCATCGGTCCTCCCGAACAGAAGACGGTAGGGATATTGAGTCGCATGGCAGCCATCAGCATACCGGGGGTCACCTTGTCGCAGTTGGAGATACAGATCATGGCATCGGCCTTATGGGCGTTGACCATATATTCCACGGAGTCGGCTATGATGTCGCGCGACGGCAGAGAATAGAGCATACCGTCGTGCCCCATAGCGATGCCGTCGTCGATGGCGATGGTATTGAACTCGGCCGCATAGCACCCCATGCGCTCGATTTCCTGGCGCACAATCTGTCCGATTTCGTGCAGATGGGTATGACCGGGTACAAACTGGGTGAAGGAGTTGACCACGGCGATGATGGGTTTGCCAAACTGTTCGCGCTTCATGCCGGTAGCCACCCACAGGGCACGCGCTCCGGCCATTCGGCGGCCTTCCGTGCAGACGGCACTTCTCAATGTATGTTTCATGCTAAATAGTTGTCTTTTTTGTCCGCTTCTTTGGCGGATATTTCATGCAAAGTTATAGAGTTTTGAGGGGAAAGACAAACAATCCGGGTATCAATTTCCCGTTATTCAATGTTTTCAAAACAAAAATTAACCCAAAACTTACAATTCATTACCAAAAACCGCACATTCTCCCATCAAGTGTGCAAACCCGCTCTCATTTTACTTCCCCGACTGGCCATCGCGACACAAAACGGATGCAAAAGCGGGCCGTTTGGCATTTTTTGCGTAATTTTGTGCACCAAAATTTTGTATACGCCTTATGACAAAGCCAGACAACACCCCACACCGCTACCGCCTTCCTGCCGAATGGGAAGAGCAGGACTTTGTGCAACTCACATGGCCGCACGGCGAAACAGACTGGAAACCGATACTCTGCGAGATTACGACCACATACATCTCGCTGGCCATCGAGATTGCCCGTCGCCAACCGCTTGTCATCGTCTCGCCGTTTCCCAATGAGATAAAGAACTACATGCGCCACGCCACAACCAAGGACGTGACCGACCGCATACACTATGTCACCTGTCCTTCGGACGACACATGGGCACGCGACCACGCTTTCATCACGCTGACCAATGGCACTGACTGCCGTCTGCTCGACTTCCGGTTCAATGGATGGGGCGACAAGTTTGAGGCTGCAAAAGACAACGCCATCAACCGCCGCCTCTACGATACAGGACTACTGCACGGCACTTACGAGCCACACCTCGACTTTGTACTTGAGGGCGGCGCCATCGAAAGCGACGGACGAGGCACCCTGTTCACCACGTCACCTTGTCTTCTCGCACCGCACCGCAACCAGCCGATGACGCGCACTGAAATAGAAAAGTACCTCATCGACACACTGCAGGTCGACCGTGTCGTCTGGATCGACCACGGCTCGCTCATAGGCGACGATACCGACGGACACATCGACACGCTCGTGCGCATCGCTCCCGATGACACATTACTATATATGGCCCCCGACGACCACGATGACGAGCAGTACACCGAACTGCACCTCATGGAGAAACAACTGCGTACGCTCCGCACCGCAGACGGACGTCCCTACCGTCTGTTGCCCCTTCCCTCTCCCCGACCGATCATACGCGACGGTGAGCGATTGCCGGCCACCTACGCCAACTTCCTCGTCATCAACGGAGCCGTGCTCGTACCTACCTATGGCCAGCCCGACCTCGACGCCACCGCTATGGACACCATCGGCAAGGCCTTCCCCGACCGTGAAATAGTAGGACTCGACTGCTCCTACGTCATCATACAGCATGGATCGCTGCACTGCTGCACCATGCAATACCCCAAAGGAACACTAAGCAACGGTAAGTGACGACAAAAAAAACATCCATAGAACAGACACCCATAGAATAACATGAAAATAGGATACCTCCAACAACACAACACCGCCGACAAGCAGGACAACATCGCCCGCCTTGCCAAAGGTATCGAAAACCTTGCGCAGCGCGGTGCAGAACTCATTGTACTGCAGGAACTGCACAACTCGCTCTACTTCTGCCAGGTGGAAGACGTCGACAATTTCAACCTTGCCGAACCCATTCCCGGTCCGTCGACCGACTTCTTCGGTCAACTGGCAAAGCGTCTGCAGGTGGTCATTGTCACCTCACTCTTCGAGCGCCGCGCACCGGGTCTCTACCACAACACCGCCGTTGTCATAGAGCGCGACGGAACAATAGCCGGCCGCTACCGCAAGATGCACATTCCCGACGACCCCGCCTACTACGAGAAGTTCTACTTCACCCCCGGCGATCTGGGTTTTCATCCCATTGACACCAGTGTAGGCCGACTCGGTGTATTGGTGTGCTGGGACCAGTGGTATCCGGAAGCAGCACGCCTCATGGCGCTCCAAGGCGCCGAACTGCTCATCTACCCCACCGCCATCGGCTATGCCGCCAGCGATAATGCCGACGAGCAGCAACGTCAGCGTGAAGCCTGGACCACCGTACAACGCGGACACGCAGTGGCCAACGGTCTGCCCGTAGTATCGGTCAACCGTGTAGGCTTCGAGCCTGACCCCAGCGGACAGACCGAAGGCATCACGTTCTGGGGCAGTTCGATGGTTGTCGGTCCACAGGGCGAAATGCTCCACCGCTCCAGCGAGAATGAGGAAGAAAGCACCGTCATCGAAGTTGACCTCACACACAGCGAGAACGTGCGCCGCTGGTGGCCCTTCCTGCGCGACCGCCGCATCGACCAGTACGGCGACATCACCCGCAGATACATAGACTAACACTTTCATAAATAGAAAAATCCGATTGAAAATTCCGCCCATAAAACAGACGGATTTTCAATCGGATTTTTCTATGGTTTCTACTGAGACAATCATCAATTCCACGACAACAATCCCACCATGATGCGGGCGGCATTGTCGGGAGCGACATCCGTACCGAGTGCGCGACGCACTGCAGCATAACCGTCGAGCATCGGCTGGCGATTGTCGCCACCGGGCAATATACGGCGCAGTTCGGCAGTGATATTCTTTACCGTGAACGTGTCGGCCACCAGTTCGGTGACCACCTCACTGTCGGCAATGAGATTGACCAGCGAGATATACTTCACATGCAGCAGATGGCGGCGCAGAAAGGCAATGAGGTGCGGAAGGGGAGTCTTGTAGCACACCACCTGCGGCACATCAAAGAGTGCCGTTTCGAGCGTTGCCGTACCACTCGTGACAAGGGCAGCCTGAGCGTGTGACAACAACGCATAGGTATCGTCCATAACCAACGTCACGTCATGTCCGGAAATATACTGCGCATAGTAGTCCCGCTCTATGCCGGGAGCACCGGCCAACACCATCTGACAGTCAGGAAACTCCCGTGCCGCAGCCATCATCGCCGGAAGATTGTCCTTGATCTCCTGCCGGCGACTGCCGGCGAGCAAGGCAATGATGGGACGCGAATCGAGTCCGTGACGAGTCCGGAATTCCTCATCAGTCTCGTGATAGGCGCTGCGGAACTCCCTTACCTCGTCGGCCGTAGGGTTGCCCACATAGTGTATGGGATAATCATGTTTTTCCTCGAAAAAGGCTTTCTCGAACGGAAGGATGGAAAACAATTCCGACACATCGCGCTTGATGGCCTTGATGCGCCACTCCTTCCATGCCCAGATTTTCGGTGAGATATAGTAGAATACGGGTATTCCGGTCTTTGCCCGCACATATTTCGCGATGTCAAGATTGAATCCCGGGTAGTCAATGAGGATCACTGCATCAGGCCGCCACTCCGCAATGTCATGCTTGCAAAAGGCCATATTGCGGAAGATGGTGCGCAGATGGAGCAGTACGGGAACAAAGCCCATATAGGCCAAGTCGCGGTAGTGGCGCACGGGGTTTCCACCGACAGCCGCCATCAGGTCGCCTCCGAAGAAGCGGAACTGCGCCTTCGGGTCGGTGTGCATCAGCGCCCGCATCAAGTGAGATCCGTGCAGGTCGCCACTGGCTTCACCTGCGATGAGATAGTATTTCATGATAGACGACTTTTATTCTCCTTCTCCATCGGCAGACAGGTTCCAGTCACTACGGTCGCGAAGGAAAGCGTAGTCGGTCACGTCAACTGCGGTCGGGGTGATGGCTACATATCCGTTGTCGAGTGCCCACCGGTCGGTATCGGTACTGCCGGGTTCGTCGTTGGTATAGCGTCCGGTCATCCAGAAATAATCATATCCGTGCGGGTGCGACATCTTCACACACTCATTGTCCCATGTACCGCGGCTCATACGGCACACCTTGACTCCACGGAAGGTCTTGGCCTTGGGGAAGTTGACATTGAGGCAAACGCCTTGGGGCAACCCCTCGTCAAGCACCTTGCGCACAATCTTTCTCACGACAGGACGGAGTGGAGCGAAGTCGGCATCCTCCTCATGGTCGCAAAGCGAGAAAGCCACCGACGGGATATACTTCATACACCCTTCCATCGTCACGCCCATAGTACCGCTGTAGTGGGTATTGACACTGGCATTGTCGCCATGGTTGATACCGCCGATTACCATATCGGGTTTACGGTCGGGAAAGAACTGGTCGAGCGCGAGTTTCACGCAGTCTACCGGTGTGCCGTTGCACGACCACATCTCCATACCCTCACGCTGACGACGCAGTTTCAACCGTAGCGGCGCCGTGGCCGAGAAAGCGCAGGAAAATCCCGAACGGGCCGACTCGGGAGCGCAGACCAACAGGTCAGCCATGTCGGCAATCATATCGATGAGACTGTTGATGCCCTTGGCATGATAGCCGTCATCGTTGGAAATCAATATCAGTGGTTTGTCTGTATTCATTTGCATATACTGGAAGCGCGGCAAAAGACCAGCCACGCGATTTGAAAAAAATATCACGGCAGGAATGCTCTTTTCAGAACTTTTCCTGTTCGCTAAAATCCCCCGCAAAAGTACGAAAAAAGGTTTAAATCTATCTTATTCCACATAAAATATGTAACTTTGTCCCAATATTTTGCCAAGTTAGGCTTGCTTTTTTTCGGGGCATCCCTCCGTTGTGTCTATCCCCGAAGGAACACTCTTGGCAAGAACAACCGTACACGGAAAGACTGAAAATATGGGAAAAATCATCGCACTGGCCAATCAGAAGGGCGGCGTGGGCAAAACCACCACCACCATCAATCTGGCCGCTTCGCTCGCGACCCTCGAAAAGAAGGTGCTCGTTGTCGACGCAGATCCACAAGCCAACGCCTCAAGCGGTCTGGGAGTGGACATACAGGAGGTGGACTGCTCCCTGTATGAATGTATCATCGACCATGCCGACGTACACGACGCGGTGTACACCACCGACATCCACGGACTGGACATCATCCCCAGCCATATCGATCTGGTGGGCGCCGAGATCGAGATGCTCAACATCAACAACCGCGAACGGGTCATCAAGAACGTACTCTCGGCCGTACGCGACGACTACGACTACATCCTCATCGACTGCAGCCCTTCGCTCGGACTCATCACCGTCAACGCCCTTACGGCAGCCGACTCGGTGGTTATTCCCGTACAGTGCGAGTATTTTGCCCTCGAAGGCATCACCAAACTGCTCAGCACCATCAAGATCATCAAGAGCAAACTCAATCCGAAACTCGAGATAGAAGGATTTCTGCTCACCATGTACGACAGCCGCCTCAGACTGGCCAACCAGATCTACGACGAGGTGAAACGCCACTTTCAGGAACTGGTGTTCAAGACGGTCATCCAGCGCAACGTGAAACTCAGCGAAAGCCCCAGCCACGGCCTTCCCGTCATTCTCTACGATGCCGACTCCACCGGAAGCAAGAATTATCTGGCCTTGGCCAAGGAGATCATCAACAAAAACAAGTAGGACGCCCATCCGTCTCCCCGTCCGCCATCATCCCCGACGGCAGGAGACCACCGGTATAGGTCCTTACAACCGACAAAGACATGGCAGTACACAAAAGATACAACAGAAGCGGAAGCGTACTCGGACGCGGGCTCGACGACCTTGAAAAGGGCCAAGGCCTCGACGCGCTCATCGATACCAACGGTGTGCGCACCCAAGGCACGTCGACCATCAACGAGATACCGCTCACACAGATAGAAGCCAACCCCAACCAGCCGCGGCGCGACTTCGATCCCGATGCCCTGCAGGAACTGGCCAACAGTATCCGCGAGATCGGCATCATACAGCCCATCACCCTCCGGCAAGTGGCTGACGAACGGTTTCAGATCATCGCCGGCGAGCGCCGCTGGCGCGCCTCACAGATAGCAGGTCTCAATGCCATCCCCGCCTACATCCGCACCATCAAGGACGAGAGCGTCATGGAGATGGCGCTCGTGGAGAACATACAGCGCGAAGACCTCAACGCCATCGAGATAGCCTTGGCCTACGAACACCTGCTCGAAGGCGAGGGAATGACCCAAGAGAAGGTATCCGAGCGTGTCGGCAAAAGCCGCACCGCCATCACCAATTACCTGCGTCTGCTCAAACTGCCGGCCCAAGTACAGATGGCCCTCCAGAAGAAGGAGATCGACATGGGACACGCCCGCGCCCTGCTCGCCGTAGACAGTCCGTCGCTGCAGATACGCCTCTTCAATGAGGTACAGAAGCACGGCTACTCCGTACGCAAGGTGGAGGAGATGGCCCAGATGCTCAAGAACGGCGAAGATGTAGACTCCGGCAAGAAGAAGATTGTCGCCAAGACCAAACTGCCCGAGGAGTTCACCGTGCTCCGCACACGGCTCTCCGAGTTCCTCCAGACCAAGGTGCAGATGACTTGCTCGCCAAAGGGCAAAGGCAAGATCACCATTCCCTTCTCCAGCGAGGAGGAGCTGGAGCATATCATGAACGTATTCGACAAAATGAAGGCTCAGTAAGCACTACAAGGCGTGACAAGACATCTTCTACATACATTCCGCGCAGCCATCGTCCTTTTGGCCTTCGCCTTTGCGCTGCCGTCAGCGGCGCAACAACTGGTGACAGAAACCGTCAAGACCGGTTTCCCCGTCCAGCCCGAAGACAGCACGGTCAAGGCTTCCGACCTCATCACCCCGGCCGACAGCGCCGTCCTCACCCACTCCACCGACTCGCTCGCACGGCACCAGAAACGCGACTGGAACACTTGGCGCCCCAATGCCAAGCGGGCCATGTGGCTGGCGATCGTACTGCCCGGTGCAGGACAGATCTACAACCGCAAATACTGGAAACTGCCCATCGTCTACGGCGGATTTGTAGGCTGCATCTACGCCATGCGCTGGAACAACCAGATGTACCACGACTACTCGCAAGCCTACATGGATATCATGGACGACGACCCCAATACGCAGAGCTACAACCAGTTTCTGCACCTCAACGCACAAATCGACGATTCCAACATCTCACGCTACCAGCGACTCTTCAAACAGCGCAAGGACCGCTACCGCCGCTGGCGCGACCTGAGTTTCTTCTCGCTCATCGCCGTCTACGCCCTCTCGGTCATCGATGCCTATGTGGATGCCTCGCTGTCGGAGTTTGACATCTCCAACAATCTCAGTCTGCGGGTGACCCCCACCGTCATCAATAACAAGCAGGACCGCAACCCCATCCGGTCGAATGCCTTGGGCGTGAGCTGCAGCCTCAGTTTCTGACATCATCTTATCATCATAGAATCATAAAACAAGTTGCCCCTGGGCCGAGGACAAAGACCCGGGCACAAAAAAAACAGAATATATCTCCAATGAAAAAATCCATCTTTCTGATAGCCGCCCTGATGTTCGGTTGTACCTGTCACCTGTCCGCACAGACCGATGACGACGATACCGAAATCACCGTGACCAACGAAAAGGGCGAGAAGGAAGTCTTCGACGTACCCGAGGCGCTCACCAGCGACTACGACTCGCTGCTCAATGCCTACAACGCCAGGACCTATCTCAAGCCCAACCCCGACTGCAATATGCCCGACGTCAATCCTGTCTACGACCGCGACATCTACAAGCAACGCCTCAGCCGCCTGCCGTCAATCATCGAGATGCCGTACAACGATGTCGTGCAGAAGTTCATCGACCGCTACAGCGGCCATCTGCGCCGCTCGGTGAGCATCATGCTCGGCATGCAGAATTTCTACCTGCCCATCTTCGAGGAAGCGCTCGAGAGTTACGGTCTGCCCCTCGAACTGAAATATCTGCCCGTCATCGAGTCGGCCCTCAACCCCAACGCCGTGTCGCGTGTCGGTGCCACCGGTCTCTGGCAGTTTATGCTCAAGACCGGCAAGCAGTACGGACTTGAGATCAACTCGCTCGTCGACGAGCGCCGCGACCCTGTCAAGGCTTCCTATGCCGCCGCCCGCTACCTGCGCGACCTCTACAAGATCTTCGGTGACTGGAACCTCGTCATCGCCGCCTACAACTGCGGACCTGAGAACATCAGCAAGGCCATGCACCGCTCCAAGGGCGAGACCGACTATTGGAAAATCTACCCCTACCTGCCCCGCGAGACCCGCGGCTATGTACCCGCCTTCATCGCCGCCAACTATATCATGAACTACTACTGCGAGCACAACATCTGCCCTATGGTGGCCGACCTGCCCGCAAAGACCGATACCGTGGTCGTCAACCGCGACGTACACTTCGAACAGGTTGCCGGTGTGCTCGGCATCGGTGTCGACCAGATCAAGGAACTCAACCCGCAATACCGCCGCAACGTGGTCAATGGTGCCGCCCACCCTTCCGCCCTGCGCCTGCCGTCGAACATTGTCAGCAGTTTTATCGACAAGGAAGACGACATTTATGCCTACAATGCCGAAGCCTTGCTCAACCGCCGCACTGAGGTGGAAGTGCCCGATGACGTTCCGTCCTACTCCTCTTCACGTTCACGCTCGCGCTCCTCATCAAGCAGCCGCTCATCCCGCAAGTCAAAGAAGAACAAGAAAAGACGCGGCGGAAAGAGTGTCACCATACGCCAGGGCGACACCCTCTCCGAGATCGCAGCCCGCAACGGTACGACCGTGAAAAAACTCAAGAAACTCAACGGCATCTCCGGCACCAACATCCGCGCCGGAAAGAAGATCAAAGTGAAGTAATATCCACAATCGACCAAAAACAAAAAACAAGGAGGAAACGCGCATGGATGACCACAACCTGACTGACCAACAGCGTGAGGAAGTCGAGAAGAAGATGATAGACAATGCCTTCCAGCATATCCTCGATACCTACACGTCGTCGCGCCACCGCCAAAAGATCGACCTCATCACCAAGGCCTTCAACTTTGCAAGACAGGCCCATAAGGGTGTGCGCCGACTCTCCGGCGAACCGTACATCATGCACCCCATCGCCGTGGCTCAGATTGCCTGTGAGGAGATGGGGCTCGGATCGACGAGCATCTGCGCCGCCCTTTTGCATGATGTTGTGGAAGATACCGACTATACCGTCGAGGACATCGAGAATATCTTCGGACCGAAGATTGCACAGATTGTCGACGGACTCACCAAGATTTCAGGCGGCATCTTCGGACAACAGGCATCGGCCCAGGCAGAGAACTTCAAGAAGCTCCTGCTCACCATGAGCGACGATATCCGCGTCATCCTCATCAAGATCTGCGACCGACTGCACAACATGCGCACCCTGGCCAGCCAACCGGCCAACAAGCAATACAAGATAGCGGGCGAGACGCTCTATATCTATGCTCCGCTGGCCAACCGACTCGGTCTGAACAAAATCAAGACCGAACTCGAAGACCTCAGTTTCCGATACGAGCACCCCGAAGAATATGCCTCGCTCGAGAAGAAACTCTCCATGACGCAGGAAAAGCGCGATACGCTCTTCCAACTTTTCACCGACCCCATCCGCCAGGCCCTCGACCAGATGGGCATCTCCTACGAGATCAAGGCCCGTGTCAAGAGCCCCTACTCCATCTGGAGCAAGATGCAGAACAAGCACGTCACCTTCGACGAAATCTACGACATCCTTGCGGTCCGCATCATTTTTACACCCAAAGACCGCAAGGACGAAATCAACGAGTGCTTCAAGATCTACGTCGCCATCAGCCAGATATACAAGTCACACCCCGACCGGCTCCGCGACTGGGTCAACCATCCAAAGGCCAACGGCTACCAGGCGCTCCATGTCACGCTGATGTCCAAACAGGGACAGTGGATAGAGGTACAGATACGCAGCGACCGTATGAACGAGGTGGCCGAGCAGGGCTTCGCCGCCCACTGGAAGTACAAGGAGGGCGAGGAGTTTGTCGAGGACGACAGTGAACTCAACAACTGGCTGAGCACCATCAAGGAGATACTCGACGATCCGCAGCCCGACGCGATGGACTTCCTCGACACCATCAAACTCAATCTTTTCGCCAGCGAGATATTTGTCTTCACCCCCAAGGGCGAGATCAAGACGCTCCCGGCCGGATGCACCGCCCTCGATTTTGCCTTCCAGATACACACCTTCCTCGGCAGCCACTGCATCGGAGCAAAGGTCAACCACAAACTGGTGCCGCTGAGCCACAAACTGCAGAGCGGCGACCAGGTGGAGGTACTCACCTCCAAGTCGCAACATGTACAGGCATCATGGATCAACTTTGTGTCCACCGCCAAGGCCAAGGGCAAAATCGAAGCCATACTGCGCCGCGAAAACCGCGAAGTGCAGAAGAAGGGCGAGCAGATACTCACCGACTGGCTGAAGGAGCACGACCTGGAACTCACTACGGCTGCCGTAGCCAAACTCTGCGATTTTCATGAGGTGAAGACCCCCGAGGCCCTCTTCCTTGCCATCGGGCAGCGCACCATTCTGCTGGGCGAAAAGGATCTTGACGAACTGCGCGAGAAGAAAAAGAAGGAATCTTCCTCAAACTGGCGCAAGTACGTGAATTTCCTCTTGCGCGACCGCAAGAAGGACGACAAGGAGGAGAAAAAGTCCGAACTGTTTGTCGTGGGCGAAGGTTTCAACAAGAAGAAGCCCGTCATTCTCACCCCACGCTCCATCGATACCTATATCTTCCCGACCTGTTGCCACCCCATACCGGGTGACGACACGCTCGGCTTCATCGACGACCACAACCGCATCGAGATACACAAGCGCGACTGCAAGGTGGCCTCCCGACTGAAAGCCAGTTTCGGCAACCGCATACTCGACGCCAAGTGGGACATGCACAAGAGCCGCTACTTCGATGCCACCATCGAGATACGCGGCATCGACCGCAAGGGTATGCTCTACGACGTGGCACAGATCATCTCGCACGATCTTGACGTCAGCATCCACAAGATCACCGTCTCCAGCGACCAGGGCATCTTCGATGGCATGATTGAGATACGCGTCCACGACCGCGAAGAGGTGCGCACCATCATGGAACGGCTCAAGACCATCGAAGACCTCCAGGAAGTGTTGCAGATACTGTAAGCCACTGTCTGAACTATAAGGCCGGCAACATACGCGACAGGCTGTCGGCCCGCCCTGCCAACCGCTGCAGGCTGACGATGCTTTGGTTGTAGTCGTTCACGGCTGCGGCACACCTCATGCGCATATTGAGGCTTTCCTGCAATACATTGACGTACTCTACGTAACCGATTTCTCCGTTTTCGTACTCCACTGCCCCAAGGCGTGCCATCTCCCTTGCTTGCTGACCACCTTCGCCCCGATAGTATTCTACCCGGGCGAAGGCGGCGTTGCACCGACTCAGACAAGCCGCATATTCTTTTTCACGGGTCTGACGCTGACTGCGCATTTGCAGGTCGGCCATTTCCCTTTCCATCTTGGCCGCCTTCACTTTGGCGCGGGTCGCGCCAAAGAAGAGCGGTATGCCAATACCCACCTCAAAGCCCATGAAGTTGCCGCCGGAGAACCGGCTGCGATCCTGCGCATAGGGATTCCAAGAGGAGATGACGAGCTGGTGGCGCAGGGCCAGCGACAAGGTCGGGGCAAATCCGCTGCGGGCCACCCCTACTGCCTTGTCGGCCACGGTACGGAGATCGCCGGCATAGGTACCTTCGGGCGAAAGGTCGTAGTTGTATTCTGGCAGCACAAGGTCAAGACACGGCAACAGGGTATCGGCAGCCATGATGCCACCACCCTCCCCCAACAACTGCGCCAGCCGCAGGGCAGTCTCCTCCGTTCGGTTCTGTGCCGAGGCCATTTCCAAACGGTTTTCACGCAACAGCCGGTCGGCGGTCATGACCTCCAGCCGACGGGTATCACCTGCCTCCAGACGTTTGCCGGCCACCTGCCGGTAGCGCACGAGGACACTGTCCTGCGCTGCAAGAATACGCACGCACTCCTGCTCATACGCCAATTGCAGATAAGCGCTGGCCACATCTGCCACCAATGCATTGCGGAGCACATCGCGTCGGCTACGCTCCGCCTGTGTCTCGGCTTTCAGCTGGCGGCGGCGGGCGATGTAGACCGTCGGAAAGTCGATAGCCTGCGACAATGCCAGCGCATTGTCCGGACTGCCGCCCGAGGTCGGGTCTTGAGAGAGCGACAGTTCGGTACGCTCCACATCCCAGGCCGTACCCTGCAATGCGCGTGCCCGTTCCACCGAGCGGTCGGCCGCCCGCAAGGAGTAGTTCTGCTCCAGGGCCAACTGTATACACTGCCCGAGCGTGAGCCGCCGCTCCTGTCCTGCAACCGTTATGACCATGAGGACAAGCAGCAACGTTATGATGAATGTTTTTTTCATAATCTTGTCTATTGTTTGGTAAAATTCTTATAGATCGCCGGGAGTACCAGCAACGTGAGCAGGGTTGAGGTGACCAGACCGCCAATCACCACCGTAGCCAGCGGCCGTTGCACCTCCGCGCCATCGCCCTGCGAGAGGGCCATAGGGAGAAATCCCGCCGAAGCCACCAGTGCCGTCATCAGTACGGGGCGGAGTCTTGTCATGCAACTCCTTGTGATACGCTCGCAGAGCGGCAACGCCTGCAGTTGGTTCATCTGTCCGATGAGTACGATACCATTGAGCACCGCCACACCGAAGAGTGCGATAAATCCCACGCCTGCCGATATGGAGAACGGCATGCCGCGCAACCACAAGGCCCACACACCGCCGATAGCGGCCAGCGGGATGGCAGAGAAGACAAACAGGGTCTCCCGCACGTTCTTCACCGTAGCGTAGAGCAGCATGAGGATGACCACCAGGGCCACCGGCACGACGATAGCCAACCGCTGCACGGCACTCTGCAGATTCTGAAACTCGCCGCCGTAGGTATAGTAGTAGCCCTCGGGCAGGCGCACATTCTTCTCCAACAACGTTTCTATCTCCCGAACGGTACTCTCCACATCGCGTCCCTTGACATTGAATCCCACATAGATACGCCGTGCACCGTCCTCGTGCGACACCTGCGCCGGGGCCGGCAGATAACAGATGTCGGCAATCTGACTGAGCGGCACCGTCGCTGCGCCGCCACCGTTGCCCACCGGGATGGCCAGCGTCTGAAGGGTCTCGGCACTACGCAGGCCGTCATCGAGCCTCAGCACAAGGTCAAACCGTCGTTCTCCCTCATACACTGCACCGGCCACAGCACCCGCGAAGGCCGTCTGGAGTACCGTGTTGGCCTCGTCGACACTCACGCCGTACTCTGCCATACGGTCGTGATTGTAATGTACCTGTATCTGCGGCAATCCGTCGACCTTCTCCACCTGCACACCGCTCACACCGTCTATGCCTGCGACAAGTCGTGCGATACGCCGGGCCTCGGCCGTGAGCGTGTCAAGATCGCTGCCGAAAACCTTGATGGCCACATCCTGCTTGATGCCCGTGAGCAGTTCGTTGTTGCGCATCTGTATGGGTTGCGATATCTCGGCTTCGAGTCCGGGTATATTTTTCAGCGTCCGGCTCATGCGCTCCATCAGTTCGGCGGCGGTATGGGCCGACGTCCATTCGGCCTTGGGCTTGAGCGCGACCATGATGTCGGCCCGCTCCACAGGCATCGGGTCGGTGGGTATCTCCGCACTTCCGATACGGCTCACCACCTGCTTCACCTCCGGATACTCCTTCTTGAGCAACGCCTCGGCCTTGCTGCAGGTCTTGACCATCTGCGAGAGCGATGTGCCCTGCGCCATGCTCGCCTCTACCGCGAAATCGCCTTCCTCCAGGCTGGGGATAAACTCTCCGCCCAGATACTTGAAAGCCACTACGCTCACGCAGAAGAGGGCCACGGCAGCCGTGATCACATCCTTGCTGTGGGCCAACGCCCCGTCGAGCAACGGTCGGTAGAGACACGCCAGACGTGCCATCATACGGTCGGCCAGCGATGTGGACGTGCTTACCTTACGGCTGAGCAGCACACTGCTGGCCATCGGCACATAGGTGAGCGAGAGAATGAACGCGCCGAGGATAGCGAAGAATACCGTCAAGGCCATTGGCCGGAACATTTTCCCTTCTATGCCGATGAGGGTCATCAGCGGTATGTACACAATCATGATGATGATCTCGCCGAAAGCAGCGCTCTGACGTATGCGGGAGGTGGAGAAGCGCACCTCCTCATCCATTTCCTTGCGGGTCAGCGCAAACGTGTCGCCCTTCTGCTTTTGCCAGGCCTCCCTCACGGAATTCTGCGAGAATTCGCCCCGCGCGATATGGGCAACGATAGCCTCAACGATGATGACCGCCGAGTCGACAATCATGCCGAAGTCTATCGCCCCGAGGCTCATGAGATTGCCGGCGATGCCGAAGGTCTGCATCATGCCGAAAGCAAAGAGCATGCTCAGCGGTATGACGCTCGCCACGACGATACCCGCCCGCAGATTGCCAAGAAAGAGCACGAGCACGAGGATGACGATGAGTCCGCCCTCAGCCAAGTTGCGCGCGATAGTACCCTCCACCCGGTTGACGAGGTCGGTACGGTCGATAAACGGTTCTATGGTCACGCCCTCGGGCAGCGAGCGGCTGATCTGTGCGATACGCTCCTTCACACGGCGGCTTACCTCCTGGAAGTTCTCTCCCTTTAGCATGATAACGATACCGGCCACCACTTCACCTTCGCCGTTGCGGGTGACAGCCCCGAAACGGGTGGCGTGTCCCATGCGCACGTCGGCCACGTCGCCGACACACACTACGGCATTGCCCGTTGTCTTGACAGGTATGCGGGCAATGTCGCTGAGCGAGGTCACCGTACCGATGCCGCGGATGTAATACTGGTTGGCCTCCTGCTCGATATAACTGCCGCCCGTATTGGCGTTGTTCTTCTGCAGCGCCCCGTACACATCGCCTACGGTGAGACCGTTGGCACTGAGCCGGTCGGTATTGACAGCCACCTCATACTGCTTGACATAGCCGCCCCATCCGCTCACCTCGGCCACACCGGGCGTGCCGGAGAGTTGCTTGCGCACAATCCAGTCCTGCAGGGTGCGGAGTTGGGTGAGCGAATATTTCTGCTCGTAGCCTTTCTTGGCACGGAGGGTGTAGTGGTAGATTTCGCCCAGACCGGTAGCGACGGGTCCCATCTCGGTATCGGTATTGTCGGGCAGACTTTTGGCGGCCTCCTGCAACATCTGGTTCACTTGCGAGCGGGCCCAGTAGATGTCGGCCCCGTCGTCGAAGACGAGCGTGATGACCGACAATCCGCTGCGCGATATGCTGCGCCGCTGCTGCAGTCGGGGTATGTTGGCCAGCGCCATCTCTATCGGAGTGGTGATATACTGTTCCACCTCCTGCGCACCGAGGGCCGGTGCCTGGGTGATGACCTGCACCTGATTGTCGGTGATGTCGGGGGTGGCATCGAAGGGCAGATGCAGGAGTGACCACACGCCCCACACGATAAGCGCGACGGTGGCTGCGGCGACCGCCAGTTTGTGGCGTATCGACGCATCGATAAGTTGCTGAAACATAGTCTTGCTTTCCTCCCTTCTCAATGGTTGTGTTCACCATGCTCTCCGGTGAGCGATGCGAGGTAATAGGCATTGGCCGTCACAATCTGTTGCCCTTCACGGATGTGCTTGCACAGTTGCACGGCAGTATATCCGTCACCGCTCGCTCCGGTGGTCACCTCATGGCGGCGGAAGATGTACTGTCCGTTCCGGTCCTTCTGCGTGAGGGCAAAGATGTAGTTCTTGCCATCAGCCGTCACGATGGCCTTGTCGGGCAAAGCCTTGTGGCGCTGGCGCCCGGTGGAGACAAGGGCCGTGACGTGCGTACCGTCGATGAGCCGCCGGTCTTGGCCCGGATCGAGCCTCACGTGTACAGCGATGCTCCGTGTACCGTCGTTGAAGTAAGGATTGAGCCCGTAGATGCGGCCAGTGAGCGTGATGTCGGGGCGGTTGGTCAGACGCAGCAGCACACGGTTGCCTGTGTTCACCTTATCAATATCCTTCTCGTACACGTTGAGATCACACTCCACCGCCGCATTGTCGCGTATCTTCATGATGGGTGTCTGCGTGTCGGCATAACTGCCAAGGCTTGCCGTCACCTCACCGACCGTACCCGAGACAGGGGCGCGAAGGGGCATGACCGTTGTAAACCGGCCTTGCGCCACGCTCCGCACACTGATGCCGAGTTGGGCGAGTTGCTGGCCAATGGCCGTGAGCGAGGCTTGGGCCGACTGATAGCGGTGGGTGGCCTCCTGCAAGTTTTTCCTGATGCCCGCCCCGCTGCCGGCGAGCGTCTGCTGGCGTTCGGTCTCAAGCCGGGCCAGTTGACAATCCTTGTAGACAGTGAAGTATTCGCGCTGCAGCGACACGATATCGGTATTCTCTATGGTTGCGACGGTCTGTCCCCGCTTGACGGTCTGCCCTTCGCCCACGAGCACACTTCTGACGATGCCGCCGGCCAGCGGCGTCACGTCGCCCATACTGCTTGGGCGGAGTACAAGGGCACCGGTGGTACGCAGGGTGGCATCGAGTTCGCGGTATTCCACCGTACCCATACGCAGATCGACGGTAGCCATCTGCTTTGCGGTGAGGGGGATGTCTTCGCTTTCCTCACCCGCTTCGGTGGTGTGCACATGCGCTTCTTCGGCGTGCGCCTCTTCGCTATCGTGCGCATCGCCTCCGCTATGCCCGACAAAGGAGAAGACAAGCAAGGCCGTAGCGGTCACGGCCAGGACAAACAAAATTCTTTTCATCATAATCTTTCATTCTTTAGACTGCAAAATTACGGATAAGGCGATGCAACCCAGTTGCATCGCATACGCTACGCTGCACTTTGCAACCGAGTTGCAAAGTGTACGTTCCGAAAAAACATCACTAAGAGAATGAAAGCATCGGCGGCCCTCGCCTACCATCATGATGCAACAGGACGGTGGTGGGTAGTGTGCTGCATTGTTGCCCCCAGACAATGGCCAGAGGTACAACAAACAGATGGAGGTCTGCGGTCGCATTGGTGGCAATGGCCGTCAACGCCAGACCGTCAGCAATAAGTTGTCGTATGGATTGGGATTCCCCCGCATTGCCGATGAAGCGGTGCATCTGATGCACCTCGCAATCCTCCACGGCATTGCCGTGATGGGAGGTGTGACGGTCATTGATATTGCCGTCGCGACTGCACTGCTCCTCTACAAAACAGATCTGCTCCGCATGATGATGATGGGCCACGCCCGTCGAGAGCAACACCGAGAGGGTTGCCATCCAAAGGACGAGGATATAGAGTCTGCGAAGCATGGAGAGAAAAATGTTTTGTTAGGATTTGAACAAGGTGGCCAACAGTGTGGCATTGGTCGAGAGCAACGCCGCCGTAGTGATGACAGCAAGCGTGGCCAAGCCCGTGACTACGGGTATGACAACAAGACTCGGGCGGGCGGGTACGGTCTCATTGCGCAACAAAAAGCGCCGGCCGAGGAAATACATCGCTACCGCCATCGACGACCCAATAACCAGTCCGGCGAGCAGGTCACCGGGATAGTGCACACCGAGATAGATACGGCTGTACACATGAAGCACGGCCCAGGCATACATGAAGAGGGTGAGCATCCGCTTGCGGAGCAACAAGCCCATCATCATCGCAAGCGCAAATGAGTTGCCGGCATGACACGAGGGCATACCGAACGCCCCGCCACGATACCCGTTGATGATGTGTATCATGGCGCAGATGCCACTGTCGGGGTTTGACGGACGCGGCCGCATGAGCATCGGCCGCAGCAGTTCGGCACACATAAGGTCGGTCAGTCCAACGGCCACCCCCACCATCGCCGTGACAACAAGCGTCTTGCGTGTCCATCCGAAGCGCATGATGACCAGCACGAGGAGGGCCACATAGAGCGGTATCCACGTGAGTCGGTCAGACACAATGGGCATGAAGTTGTCAAAAAAATTGTTATGCAATCCGTTGAGTGTGAGCATCAGCGACTTGTCGATGCTGTCGAAATAGTTGGTCATCATATAGGGGTTGCGCTATTTTCTCTTTGGGTGGGCCAGAACAGAGCCACACCTTACTGGAATGCAAAGTTATATACATATCATGGGCTTTGTCATATAGTGGTATGTAAAGTATGTTAAATATGTCGTTTTTTGTGTCCTCTTCTTCTCAAAACACATAATAATGTGCAAGATGCCATAGAGAGGATCTTGCTCAATATCCTTGAAAAAACATGCCGGAGCTATGGTGTAATCCGGATTTTTTTGTACCTTCGCCAGCGAAACATCAAGAGCAGCATAGCCTGCACCAACCGAGTCATGACACCACGGTGGTAAAGATACGATGTGGAAGACAACGTTAACTTCAAAAATATGTCACACTATGTGTAAATCACTTTACAACACGTTTGCTGCACGGTTTGCAGCAGCCTCACTTCCCTCACTTGTAGAAACATTCAACGGCCAGGTAGGACAACGCGGCTTCCATTCCGCACGCATTGCCCACAACACGGCACTCATCGACGAGCTCATACGCCGCGGCATCGACGTGTCGGCCGTATACGACGGCACTAAGACCTCGTATGCCCACACCGTCACCCTCACAGACGGGCGACTGGTGGTCGGTGAATAGTATACGCTGCAAGACACCGCAACAACAAATCTATGGAAGACAAAGACATGAGATGGAAGACGCTCTCACAGAAATATCTGATGAAGCATCCCTGGATGACGGCCCGCGTAGACAAGGTAGAACTGCCTACGGGAGATACCGTCGACGAATATTACGTGCTGGAGTATCCCGACTGGGTGAACACCATCGCCATCACGACTGACGGCCAGTTCGTATTTGTACGCCAATACCGCTACGCCCTGGGCAAGACGGTGAACGAACTGTGTGCCGGGGTCGTAGAGGAGGGCGAAGAACCGATGGAGGCCGCCCGACGCGAATTGCTGGAGGAGACCGGATTTGGCGGAGGGCAATGGAAGGAATGGATGGTACTCTCCGCCAACGCCAGCACCCACACCAACCTCACCCACTGCTTTCTGGCCACCGGCGTGGAGAGGAAAGACATACAGCATCTCGACAAGGGCGAGGATGTAGAAGTAAGGTTTTTCAGCCGCAGCGAAGTGCTGGGCATGCTCCGGCGCGGAGAAATATGGCAAAGCCTCATGGCTGCACCGCTCTGGAAATATTTTGCCTGCACACAGGACGAATGACCGACGGCCGCTGACGTTTCCGGAAAAACGGAACGGGCGGAAAACAAGAACGCCCCGTTTCAAAATCCGAAACAGACAATTTGACTTTCATACAAAGGCCTTGTACGAACACTACAAAGGCCTTGCACGAACGTAACCATCCGAAATAAGCCGACTTGTAGCAATTTCTTCCAATTCCGAACTTTGCGCCAAAAATTGCAATGTTCAATATTAACGAAAACAATAGGATGGTTATGTCGCAAACCCCGACGGATATGCGAATCGGCGTGAATGGCATGTGCGGCCAAGTGAGAAGTGTAGGTTTGGATCCGACAAACGGAGATGTCTATATCTTTGTCGGACGTACGCGTAAAGTGATGAAACTCCTGCACTGGGAGCGTGGCG
>CAVFEZ010000020.1:0-37067 GCA_963621665.1 Akkermansia muciniphila
CAAAAAATCTCGCAAATAACCCTGCGAGATTTTTTTGTTGTGAGCAAGTCGGCTTGTTTCGGATGGTTACTTTGTTCCGAACCAACGAACTGCCCCTGTAAGGGGCGCATAATTCAATCTCTTACAATGAAATATGCGCCCTTTACAGGGGCAATATTTATTTATGATTTCGTTCAATCCAGGAAATTGCCATCGGCATCCCGCCATGCCACAGTGACCATACGGGTACCGTCATCCTCGGCGGTGATGGCCATGCGCACGGTATCCTTGGGCAGGAGATCCTCTATGAGTTCGGGCCACTCTATGAAGCAGGGGCAACCGCTGTCGAAATAGTCCTCGTAGCCCATGTCGTACACCTCTTCCAATTTCTTGATGCGGTAGAAGTCGAAATGGTAGATGGGTTTTCCGGTCTTGGCAGACTGGTATTCGTTGACGATAGCAAAGGTGGGCGACGTGATGACATCCTCTACACCGAGACACTCGCAGATGGCCTTGATAAAGGTGGTCTTTCCGGCTCCCATATTTCCGTAGAATGCGAAGACGGTATTGCCGTTCATATTGTCGACAAACTGCTGTGCGGCCTCATGAATGTCGGCCAAAGATTTTATTTCTATTTCCATTGTTGCTTGTTTTATATGATAGGTTGATAATCGTGTTCAGAAGAAATCTACCGACGGCTTCACCTTCCTGCCTACGACCGCTTTCTTGCGGAGAGCGTGATCAGCGGGATGAGCATCTCTTCCATCGAGATACCGCCGTGCTGGAAGGTATCCTTGTAGTACGACACGTAGTAGTTGTAGTTGTTGGGATAGGCGAAGAAAGCATTACCCGTAGCGAAGACGTAACTGGTACTCAGGTTGGGGGCCGGCAACTGGGCCTTGGCGGGATCCTTGATGGCGAACACCTCCTTGGGATTGTAGTTGAGGTTCTTGCCCAGTTTGTAGCGCAGGTTGGTATTGGTGTTGCGGTCGCCGATGATCTTGACCGGCTTTGACGCGCGTATGCTGCCGTGGTCTGTGGTGATGACAATCTTGCTGTCGGTCTGCGCAAGGGCTTTGAGCAGGTCGGCCATGACCGAGTGTCGGAACCAACTGAGCGTGATGCTACGGTAGGCCGACTCGTTGTTGGCCAGTTCGCGTACCATGCGCGACTCCGTACGGGCATGAGAGAGCATATCGATGAAGTTGACCACCACCACGTTGAGGTCGTTCTTCCGCAGGTCGTGCAGGCGCTCCAGCAGACGGTCGGCCCCGGCCGAGTCGTTCACCTTGTGATAACTGAACGTATCGTGACGGCGGAAACGCTCAATCTGTGTGCGGATGAGCGGTTCCTCGTTGAGGTTCTTGCCCTCCTCCTCGTCTTCGTCGACCCACAGTTCCGGAAATATCTTGGCTATCTGCTGCGGCATGAGACCGCTGAAGATGGCATTGCGGGCATACTGTGTAGCGGTGGGCAGGATGCTGGTATACATGTCCTCCTCCATGTCGAACATATCACCGATTTCCTGGGCAAGGATACGCCACTGGTCGTAGCGGAAGTTGTCGATGACAATGAGAAAAACCTTCTCTCCGGCGTTGAGCAGCGGAAAGATCTTGCGCTTGAAGATATCCGGGCTCATGAGCGGCCGCTCGGTCATGCCGGGCGACACCCACGACATATAGTTGTTGCGGATATATTTGGCAAAACCGTTGTTGGCTTCCTCCTTCTGCATCTGCAGCATCTCGGTCATGGAACTGTCGGTGCCGCTCAGTTCGAGTTCCCAGTGCACCAGCCGCTTGTAGATGTTCTTCCATTCGTCGAGCGTGCGGCAGTCGGCAATCTGCATTGAGATATTCTGGAAATTCTGCTGGTAGCCCGTCTGCGTGACCTCGGTGACAATCTGCTTTTTGTGGATGTTCTTCTTCAGCGTCAGAAGTATTTGGCTCGGGTTGACGGGCTTGATGAGATAGTCGGCTATCTTCGACCCGATGGCCTGATCCATGATATTCTCCTCTTCGCTTTTGGTGACCATCACCACAGGCGTGGCAGGTTGTATATCCTTGATCTGCTGCAACGTCTCAAGTCCTGTGATGCCCGGCATCATCTCGTCGAGCATGATGAGGTCGAAGGTCTTCTGGCGACACTGGTCGATGGCGTCGATACCATTGCTGACAGTGACTACCTCGTAGCCCTTCTTTTCAAGAAATATGATGTGGGCCTTGAGAAGTTCTATCTCATCATCGACCCATAATAGCAATCCGTTGCTCATATCGTTTTTTCCTATTTCTAATCACTAAAGGCGCATCACTAAAAGCCCTCAAGGTCGTAGTATTCGTCCTCAATGTCGGGCGTTTTCTTGTTCTTGTCGTCCTTTTTGTTCTTATCGTCCTTTTTCGTTGGGGTAGCGGTCTTCGACTTACGGGCGGCCGGCACATCGTCGTCAAAGTAGAACTCGTCCTCCACATTCTTGGGCTTCCTCGTTTCCGGCGTAGCAGGCTTTGCTGCGGGCGTTACAGGCTTTGCTGCGGGCGTAGCAGGCTTTGCTGCGGGCGTAGCAGGCTTTGCTGCGGGCGTTACAGGTTTTGTTGCGGGCGAAGCAGGCTTAGCGGCTGGCGTGACAACAGGCTTAGCCGGTTCCTCCAGCGGAATGTCGGTTGTGCCTGGTGTTGCATTGCCCGGTTTTTCCTCGTCCATCGGGATTGTTGTTCCTCCACCCTCTTCTACAGGAGAGGAAGGCCGTCCCGGTTCTTCCATGGGCAAAACTGTCGTACCGCCACCGCCATCCGAAGTCGGCTGGTCATCGGGTATGACAGTTGTCGAACTGTTCTGCGGACCGTCATCGAGACCATTGTCAAGGAATGTTCCCTCGTCGAGCAGACGGTCGGCATCCTCCTCGGTGGGCGACGCGATAGGCTGGCCCTTCTTGGTGACAATCTCGTCAGGCTCAGCCAACAGATGCAGGGTGCTCACCTTGAGCGGAGCGAAGTGCTTGGCATAGAACTTATCGTAGTCGGCGAGCGAATATTGCCGGCCGATGAGGTCAAGGTTCTGCATGCTGATGACCACACTGCGGCTCGTCCCCATACGGCTCGTGACGGAGGTTTGGGCATGCAGTTGGCGTGCGTATTGCAGGGCTTCGTCATAGTTGCGGAATCCCGATACCACCATCATGTGCTGACCGGAATCGAAGGCATCGATGTCGATATCGAAGTTGCGCACCATATAACTCGTGAAGTTGTACTTGGCCAAGGCGAAGAGCAACTGGTTCTCATTGACCGAGTCGGGTGAATAGACCAGAAGGAATGCGAAGTCGGTATTGCGTTCGGCCGTGAGCGGCTTGATATTGGTAGAGTCCTGGCCGTTGAGCACAGCCGAGCGCCGCTGCCATACGCCGCTCATCTCAAACTTGCCGCCGTGGAGACGGCGTCCGGCTTTCACGCCATTGATGATCATGCCGGCCATCTCGCCCATCTTGCTCTTGGGATACTGGCTGACGAGCGTATCCATATCGGCGAGACACCCTTCGGCATCGCCGCCGTTGAGTCGGTTCAGACCACCGATGAAGATAAACTTGTCGCGGTTGGCCCCCAGCGGGAACCGGGTTTTCGACATCCTCACGTTGCTCGTCACCTCGCCATAGCGGTCGGCCTTGAATGCCTCGTAGGTAGCGGCGTAGAGGGAGTCTTCTATATGCTCGCCAAACTGCGAGTTCTCGCGGAAGTACGGATCTGTAAGCAGTGTCGTCCACGGACTTTGCGGATACTGACGGCGCAGTTTGTCGACATAGGAGTCGGCGATGGCCGTCTCTCCCTTGAGTGAATAGAGCAGGAAGAGATGATAGTAGGCATCGGCCATCTTCTCAAAGTCGGGATAGTTGTCGGTGAGGCGGCGGAGCGCCTTCTCGCTCTTGGGCAGATTGCCCAGTTTGTCCTTGAAGATGACACCCGAGTTGTAAAGCCCCTCCTCCAGCAGTTGGTTGCTGGCGGCCAGTTGCTCGGGCGTGAATGGTATTTGCGCCAGATAATATTCTCGCTTGTGGGGATCGTTCTGCGCACTGTCGGCAATGGCAGCGATAGAGTCGGCCACCTCTTCAGCCCGGGCGATAGAGTCGCGCTGTTCGTCGGTCCACGCCTCCGTTTCCTGTCCGCCCATGGCAACGACGGTCTTGTTGACACGCTGCCAGTCGTCGACATTCTCACGGCGTCCCCAGAGTTTCTCGAAGTTGGCCTTTCCTTGGGCCACAGCCATAGGATTGTAGAAATACCACAACCCCTGCGAGTTGTTGGTCGTATTGGTGGTGGTGCTCGTATTGTTGCGGTTGCCCGTATTGTCACCACCGTTCTTGGCGATGGTAGCGGCCGCATCCTGCTCGGCCTGCTGCCGGCGCTCCTCACGCTCTCTCTGTTTGAGCGCCTCGATGACACGGTCGATGGCGGCGTTGCGGTCTTTCTCGCTCATGGCGGCCAGCGACTGGAGGGAGTCCTGCAAATGTACGGCCTCGGTGAAGGGCACCAGTTCGTCGAGCACCTTCGACCGGTCGGAGAGCTGCTTGTAGTCCTTGCGGTCTTTGTCGAGCATGCCGATGGCCGCCCCGTAGCACCGCTTGGCATCGGAGTACTGCTCGCGGTCCCAGTAGAGGTCGCCGAGACGGAGCAACAGTACGCCCTTCTCTATGCCGCCGCGGGTAGACTTGGCATTGCCCTTCTCGTAGGCGGAGATGGCATTGAGCGTGTCTTTCTGACTGAGGTAGATATTGCCGATGGCGTAGTACACCTGGTCGAGGTAGTCCTTGTTCTTGCCGCTGGCGGCCATCCGCTTGAGCCGGCGTATCATCTGGTGCGACTGGCCGCTCGACATCACCTCGGTCATGGCGATACGGGCATTGAACTCAAGGTTGTAGGGCGGGTTCTGGCGGATGACGTGGCGGTAGGCACGCAGCGCTTCGGTCTTGTTGCCGAGGGCTGTCTGCAGCTGTCCCATGAGATACCACTCGCGGGCGCGCTGCTTGCGGCGCATCTCGTGCTTGATGACCTTGCGCAGATAGGGCACGGCCTGGGCATAGTCGCCGGCGTGGATATAGTAGTCGGCAAAAGCGAAGTCCCACTCTTTCTGGGCCTGCCAAGCGATAGAGTCGCGGCGCATATTGCGGATGACATCCTCGGCATCGTAGAGCCAGCCCTGTTCCACATAGCACTTGGCCAGCCACGCACGCGCCTTGGCATAGATGGCGGGCTGCGTACGGTAGAGACGGCTCATGTACGAGAAGGTGGAAGCGGCATCGTCGAATGCGCCCTTATGAAACTGCGAGCGCCCCATGAGCATCCACGCTTTCCACAAGAAGGGATTGTACTCGCGGCGCGAGAGCCACTCGATGTCTTTCTCGGTCTTGCGCCGCTTCTTCGTCCACTGCGGACGGCGCTTGATACTGTGCAGTTTGATGGCCTTCTGACACTTCTCGATGGCCCGGTCGAAATTGGCCTTTCCCAGTTCGCGGCTGCTCTTGTTGCCTACGGTGTAGAGGGGAATGAGTTCGGTGAAGTTGTCCTGATTGCCGTTTTCCTTCTCCAGCGAACCGTCGATGTAGGCCAGCGAACCGTTGTAGTAGGTGTTGTAACGGGCATTGAAGGAGTGCCACCAACGGGTCTTGGCGGTATTCTTCTGCGTGGAACATCCTACAGTCGTGAGTACAACGGCCGCAAGAGCAAGGAGGACGATATGTCTTGTATTATGCAACTTCACGTTTATAAAACTTGTCAAAGGCCATTTTTATTGCCTTTGAGAGGCCATAAATGATGATGCTTGAGAAAATTATCGATGCGCCGGACGGCACATTGAGCCGATACGACAGCATCAGACCGACCAGACAGTCTATCCAACCGATGAGTATGCTGCCGATGATGATGCGACGGAAACTGTAGGTGAAGAGGTTGGCGGTCATCTGCGGTACGGTGAGCAGACTGATGGCCAGCACGATGCCGACCAAGCGCAGGGTCGACACGATGGTCAGGGCGATAAGTCCCATCATGGCGTAGTTGACCAACGAGACGGGCAGGTGTTGAGAGCGGGCGAAGGTGGCATCGAAAGCAATGCTGACAATAGTACGGTAGAACAGCGCAAATACGGCTACGACCACCGCCGTGACGGCCGCCAACAGCCACAGGTCGGTGCGGTCGATGGTGAGGATGCTGCCGAACAGGAAGGACGGCAAGTCGGGCATGAACCCCGGCGTGAGGAAGCAGCACAGTATGCCGACACTCATGCCGAACGTCCAAAACATGGCGATGGCCGAATCTTCGCGCACATCGCTGCGTCCCGACATCCATTGTATGCCGAATGCGCTCAGTACGGCGAAGACCAGGGCCGAGGCAATGGGGTTGAGTCCGAGGTACACGCCCAGTCCGATACCGCCAAACGAGGCATGGGTGATGCCGCCGCTGATGAACACGAGACGGCGCGTCACGATATAGGTGCCGACAAAACCGCAGACAATACTGGCAAGAAGGGCACCGATAACGGCATTTTGAAAGAAGGTATATTCGAAGATGGACATGGATGTAACTGATGTTTGCGGTGGATATTTTCAGAATCCGCCTGTAGACAATGTGAAACTCAGCGGCGGATACTCACGATACAAAACCGATGACCTCATCCTTGAGGGCATTGGGCAGGGCGATGCCGCGCAAGGTGAGACTGCGCCACCACCCTTTCACCTCGTCGGGGCGCATCGTGTAGAGCACTTCGCTGAACTCGCCGACCTCCTCGTCGGTATAGTCGTCGGCATCACGACCGGCAAAACGGTCGAGTTCCTCATCGTCATAGTATTCTATCTCGCGTGTGGCGGCTTCCATCATGCACTCCTGCTCACACTTGTCATCGGCTCCGGTGCAGGTGGCGCAGGTGGCGGCGGTACGCACCTCCTCTTCGGCGCCGTCTCCGCTTTTTCGCGAAGACCACCATCCGAGCAGGGCCGAGAACAGGCCGAGGGCTATGAGGGCAATCAACAGGGGGAGCATATCTTATAGTTTTCCGGGAACAGGCAGATTGACATGAAAACCGGCTTTGCAGAGGTCTTCCCAATAGCGCGGGTATGACTTAGACACGACATGCGGTTCGCAGATACGCAGACCGGGATACATGATGGCGGCCGGCGCAAACGACATGGCCATACGGTGGTCGTCGAAGGTGTCGACAGCGATTTCTGACGACGGCTCGCACTGGCTGCCGTTCCACACGAGCGCATCGCCGTCCTCCTGCACGACAAAACCCAGTTTGTGCAGTTCGCTTCTGAGGGCCTCCATACGGTCGGTCTCCTTGATATGCAGACTGGTCAGTCCGGTGAAGCGGAAGGGGATGCCACGCAGGGCACAGGTCACGGCCAACGGTTGGGCCAAATCCGGGGCACCCACAAAATCGTACTCCATGCGCGACAGCAGACAGGGTTGCTTGCGCAGTACGACAGCCCCGTCGGCAACGAAATGGGTCTTTACGCCCAGCAGCGAGAAGAGGTAGCGCGACACGGAGTCGCCCTGCTTCGAACCGTCAGACAGTCCGCGAAGGGTGACCGACGACTCCATATCGTCTGTCAAGGCGAGTATCTCATACCAAAAGGCGGCAGCACTCCAATCGCTCTCTACGGCATACGGATGCGGTGTGTAGGGCTTCTGCGCCACGGTGATCGTGTCGGTATCTGTCCAGTCGACAACGGCCCCATACTCCCGCATCACCCAAAGGGTAAGGTCGATGTACGGGCGCGATACCAGTTCGCCTGTCATTCGGAGTTCGAGCCCGCCATCAAGCGTCGGCGCAATCATGAGCAGGGCGGAAATATACTGTGAACTGACATCGCCGGCAATCTCCAATTGTCCGCCGGAAAGACGACGGCCACGAATCAAGAGCGGAGGATAACCCTCCTCGCCCAGACAGGTGATGTCGGCCCCGAGATAGCGCAGGGCATCGACAAGCGGACCGATAGGCCGGTGGCACATACGGTCGGTCCCCGTGAGCACATGTTCGCCTTCGGTAGCGGCAAAGTAAGCGGTGAGGAAACGCATGGAAGTACCTCCTCCTCGCACATCAACGGTCGTGCGACGGTCTTCAAGTGCCTGCACCATGACCTTCGTGTCATCGCAGTCGGAAAGGTGATCCGGATGCACGTTGCCTCCGGCCAGGGCACTGATGATGAGCGCACGGTTGCTGATACTCTTCGACGGGGGCAGGGCCACGTCAGCATGGATGGTTGGGGGTGCCGTGATTTGGTACTGCATATCTAATGCAAAGATACGGAAAAAACAGGAACATACAAAAATGTTGGCAAAGTATGACATGTGTTCACATTGTTTTAGAAGCATGCCGATGACGCGATATTACGTTTTTTCCGTAACTTTGCACAGGATATGCAGCAACGCTGTTCTCCCCGAACGGAATACCATAACATTTTCACGGAATACCATACATTTTTACATATACAATGACAAATTTACTCCAACGAAACACCCTCGCCGGCGCCTTTTGGCTTTTGGCCCTGTGTGCCATGGCGCAAGGACCGAACAACAGCGGCACGTACTACTCTGCAGCCGACGGCAAGAAGGGCAGTGCCCTCAAGACGGCACTGGCTTCCATCATCAGCACACACTCCACCTTGTCTTACAAGTCGCTGTGGACCTACTTCCGCACCACTGATGTCCGCGCCGACGGCAAGGTGTGGGACATGTACTCCGGCACGAGCAACTTCACCTTCGGCACCGACCAGGCCGGCAACTACAAGCAGGAGGGTGATGTATACAACCGCGAACACTCGTTCCCCAAGAGCTGGTTTGGCGACAAGTCACCGATGAACTCCGACCTGATGCATATCGTGCCGACCGACGGATATGTCAACAACCGACGCGGCAACTACCCCTTCGGCGAGACCGACAGTCCCTCCTACGAGTCTGACGGCGGTTTCAGCAAACTGGGTCCCAACTGCACCGACGGCTACACGGGCACCGTGTTTGAGCCCAACGACGAGTACAAGGGCGACTTCGCACGCATCTACTTCTATATGGTGACGTGCTACGAGAGCAATGTCAGCACTTGGTCGAGCGACATGCTGGCCGGCAACAAGTACCCGGTGTTCAAGGACTGGGCCCTCAAGTTGCTGCTCAAATGGGCTAAGGAAGATCCTGTGAGCGAGAAGGAGATCAACCGCAACAAGGGTGTCTACGAATCACAGGGCAACCGCAACCCCTTCGTCGACTATCCCGGCCTGGAACAGTACGTCTGGGGCGACCTGACCTCTACCGCATTCTCCTACGACAACTACAACAACCCGACCGGCATCAAAGAGACCGTGGCCACTCCGACCACTGTCGACGTATATACGACTATGGGCGTAAAAGTCCGTTCCGGTGTTGACCGCCGTCAGGCCGTCGACGGACTGCAGCACGGCGTGTACATCGTCGGCGGCAAGAAGGTGATGCACTGACAGACTATTCACCATAACACCTAAAAGAAGAGAGACCTCGCAGTGGCGCAAGCCCATCTGCGAGGTCTCTCTTCTTTTGTATCGTAATCTATTCCGATGCTTACTTGGCGTAAGCCACCGAGCGGGTTTCGCGGATGACGGTGATCTTCACCTGTCCGGGATAGGTCATCTCGTTCTGTATCTTGTCGGCAATCTCACCGGAGAGTGCCTCGCTCTCCTTGTCGTCCATCTTGTCGGCACCGACAATGACACGGAGCTCGCGACCGGCCTGTATAGCGTAGGTCTTGGTGACACCGGGGTAAGACATGGCGATGGCCTCGAGGTCGTTGAGACGCTTGATATAGGCTTCCACAATCTCGCGGCGGGCACCGGGACGTGCACCGGAGATAGCGTCGCACACCTGTACGATGGGAGCAAGAAGGGTGTTCATCTCCATCTCGTCGTGGTGGGCACCGATGGCGTTGCAGATATCGGGCTTCTCCTTGTACTTCTCGGCGATCTTCGCACCGTAGAGAGCGTGGGGCAGTTCGCTTTCCTCATCGGGCACCTTACCGATATCGTGGAGCAGTCCGGCACGCTTGGCCTTCTTGGGATTGAGACCGAGCTCGGAAGCCATGACAGCACAGAGGTTGGCCGTCTCGCGGGCATGCTGCAGAAGGTTCTGTCCGTAGGAAGAGCGGTACTTCATCTTACCGATGATACGGATCAGTTCGGGGTGGAGTCCGTGTATACCGAGGTCGATAGCGGTGCGCTTTCCGGTCTCCACAATCTCGTTGTCGAGTTGCTTCTTGACCTTGGCCACCACTTCCTCGATGCGGGCGGGGTGTATACGGCCGTCGGCCACAAGCTGATGGAGTGCCAGACGGCAGACCTCACGGCGTACGGGGTCGAAGGCTGAGATGACGATTGCCTCGGGGGTATCGTCGACCACGATTTCCACACCGGTGGCTGCTTCAAGGGCACGGATGTTGCGGCCCTCGCGACCGATGATGCGGCCCTTCACCTCGTCGTTGTCGATATGGAATACGCTGACGGAGTTTTCGATGGCAGTCTCGGTAGCCACGCGCTGTATGGTCTGGATGACAATCTTCTTGGCTTGGGTGTTGGCGTTGAGTTTGGCCTCGTCGATGATCTCGTTGACGTAGGAAGCGGCATCGGCCTTGGCCTCGTCCTTGAGGCTTTCCACCAGTCGGCTCTTGGCCTCTTCGGCGCTGAGCCCGGAGAGTTCCTCGAGTTTCTCACGCTCGCGGCTCTGCATCTTCTCGAGTTCGTCCTGCTTGATGGCGAGGAGTTTCTTTTCGTTGTCGACGCGCTGCTGGTTCTGCTCTACTTCCTGCTTGCGGCGTCCGAGTTCCTCCTGACGCTGGTTGAGCGAGATCTCGCGCTGCTTGAGACGGTTCTCGCTCTGCTGTATCTTCTGGTTGCGGGCCTGTACCTCCTTTTCGAGTTCGGCCTTCTTGCTGAGGAATTTTTCCTTCACCTCAAGCAGTTTTTTCTCTTTGATCACGCCTGCCTCCTTTTCGGCGGCAGCGACCATCTCATTGTATTTCCCCTTGATCAGGTAGCGGAATACGGCGAAGCCGCCCAATGCTCCCAGCACGAGGGCAACGACGGCCACGACGAGTGTCAGTATTATGTCCATTTGATGTTGTTTTATTTAAAATAATGTGTATGGTATGATATTCTTTCTTTTCCATGGCATCCTGCCGCTCAACGCTTGAGGGCATCTTCAATTTCTGAAGTCAACTTGTCGAGAATATCATCATAAGGGCGGGTATCGTTGCGCTGCGCCTCACGTTCATAGCGCAGGGCTATGTCGATGAGGGCCATGTACAACAATTCCTTGTCACTCTTGATGCCCTTGAAGTAGGAGGCATAGGAGCTGACAGTATTGGTGATGAGTCTGGCGGCGTCGCGATAGAGCGGTTCTTCCTCGGGCTTGACATTGACGGGGAAGTCGGTATCGTAGACGTGCAGTCGTATCTGCAGTTTCTCTTGGTTTTCTTCAGCCATTGACAGGGTGCGGTTGGAGTTTTATTGCTCGCTGACCAGCGTGATGCACTTGTCGACGTCACGGATAAGTTTGGCCAGTCTCCGGCGTGCCGACTCTCGGTCGCCGTCGGATATCTCGAGCATACGGGCTGCCATCAGACCGTCATATTCGCCTTTCGCCTTCTGCAGTCGGGCATTGGCCTGTGCCAGTTCTTCCTCCTGCTCACGGACCTTGACGCGCAGGCTACGGCACTCCTCCCGAAGTTCTTCGTACTGGAGTATCATCTGTCTGACCCGCGTGGAGAAAAGGTCTATCTTCTTGGCGTTGGCGTCCATTGCGGTCTGTATATATGGGTTACAAAATTAGCGGAATTTCTCGGGAATTCCAAATCGGGTGGCATTTATTTTGCAAGAATATGCACAACGGCAGTGGCCGCATCATCTCTTCTGCAACCACCTGCATATGCATGGTATTACTTCTTGCCTTTGTCGTCATCGTCGGTCTTGCGCGGCTCCTTCTTGGCCAGCATGACCACTTGGTAGACAAAGTCGGTGATCCACCCCTGCGAGAAGCCGAGACGCTTGGCGTAGGTACGCACGCTGACGACGGTCTTCATCACACCCATGTCGGTATAGTCGTTCTTGTTGAAGATGTCAGACACGGTCTTCTCGGTCATGCTGTACAGGGCCTTCTTGAAGAAGGAGGGCAGACGCAACTTGAACTTCATCAGGTTGGTCATCAGCATCATCAGATCTTGGGTGAAACCCTGGAACTGCACAAGGTAGACCTGTATGTCCTGCATCTTGCGGCAGTTCTTGCGAATACTTTGGTCGATCTCCTTGAAGAAGTTGTCGTTGGTGCCATAGAGATCCTTGAGCATCTTCTTGCAGTGGGCTTTCTCCCCCACCCCGAGTTTATTGTTGACGGTCGGCACGTGCAGCGTCTGCTTGAACACGCGCAGGTCGGGCAGCGCCGCGAGATTGGTGATGCCGAGGTTGGCCGCCATGGAAGCCTGAAAGTATACGCGCACAAGGTTCATGTAGTCTTCCATGCCGCCTATCTTGCTCTCTTCGGCCTTATGGCCAAAGATCTTTGAAAATATTCCCATTGTATTGTTATTGTTCGTATTCGTTTATATCTCTGCAAATTTACAACTATTTATCCAATAGAGCAAAACAAAGGTTCAAAAGTAGAAAGCGGGAGTTCGTTTTATACACCATTTATCCGCCATCCTCCCCCGATACTGCAGTCTTCGGCCTTGCGGACTCGAGTATTCAGGGCCGAAGACTGCAGTAGTCAAGCCCGAATACTCCTGTCGTTCGGCCCGAATACTGCAGTAGTCGGGCCCGAATACCGGAGTATGCGAGGCCGAATACTCCCACAATCCTTGCCCGACGGACTGACAGGCAAGACACACAGCCAAAAGGAAACGGGGCTGCACCACAAAAATGGGGGAAACAGATAAAAATTCCAAAGGTGTATAGATGCAATTCGGCGAAATTGCCTAACTTTGCATAAGTTAGGTTGCACCTCAGCAATTGAAACCAGTTTCATTGCATTCGGTTTGCACTAACTTTGCATAAGTTAGGCTGCACCTCAGCCATTGAAACCAGTTTCATTGCATTCGGTTTGCACTAACTTTGCATAAGTTAGGCTGCACCTCAGCCATTGAAACCAGTTTCATTGCATTCGGTTTGCACTAACTTTGCATAAGTTAGGCTGCACCTCAGCCATTGAAACCAGTTTCATTGCATTCGGTTTGCACTAACTTTGCATAAGTTAGGCTGCACCTCAGCCATTGAAACCAGTTTCATTGCATTCGGTTTGCACTAACTTTGCATAAGTTAGGCTGCACCTCAGCCATCGGAGGGGTTGCACCGCCTCGCACCAAAAGACGAACACCATCTTTAGAACCATCACAAAATTATGAAGGGCATCGTTCTCGCCGGAGGTTCCGGCACCAGATTGTATCCAATCACCAAAGGCATCAGCAAACAACTGATACCTATCTTCGACAAACCCATGGTCTACTATCCGGTATCGGTACTCATGCTGGCCGGTATCCGCGACATTCTCATCATATCGACACCGCAGGACCTTCCCGCCTTCCGCAGACTGCTGGGCGACGGATCCGACTACGGCGTACACTTCGAGTATGCCGAGCAACCCACACCGGGCGGACTGGCACAGGCCTTCCTCATCGGCGAGGATTTTATCGGCGACGATGACGTATGTCTCGTACTGGGCGACAACATCTTCTACGGCGCCGGATTCACCGCCATGCTCCGCGACAGCGTGCGCACCGTGGAGGAGCAAGGCGAGGCCGTCATCTTCGGCTACTACGTCAACGACCCCGAACGGTACGGCGTGGCCGAGTTCGACAGCGAGGGCCACTGCCTCAGCATCGAGGAGAAACCGGCCGAGCCCAAGAGCAACTATGCCGTAGTGGGACTCTACTTCTACCCCAACAGCGTGGTGGACATCGCCAAGGGCATCAAGCCCAGCAAGCGGGGCGAGCTGGAGATCACCAGCGTCAATCAGGAATACCTGCACCGCCAATGCCTCAAGGTACAGACCCTGCAGCGCGGATTTGCATGGCTCGACACCGGCACGCATGACAGTCTGTCGGAGGCCAGCACCTTCATCGAGGTCATCGAGAAGCGCCAGGGACAGAAGGTGGCCTGCCTCGAGGAGATCGCCTTCCGCAAGGGATGGATCGACCGCGAGCGCCTCATCACCGTCGCCACCCCCATGGCCAAGAACGGATACGGACAATATCTGATAGAGTTGGCCAACGGCAAGCACAAGTAACGGCAAAGCAAGCACAAGTAACGGTAAAAAAGTATACATCCATCATCAACAAACAAAATGGAAGACAACAACAAACAGGGACTTTACACCATCCAAGACGAACAGGAAGAAAGCAATTCGTTTGACCTGAGAGCCGTCTACACCGCCCTTTTGCTCAACTGGAAATGGTTTGTACTCTCACTCATCATCTGTCTGGGAGCCGCAGCCGTCTACCTCAGATACGCCACGCCCGTCTACCAGATGACGGCGAAGATGCTCATCAAGGACGAGGACCAAGGTTCGCGCCGCAGCAAGTCGGTGATGTCATCGAGCAACCTCGGTATCATCTCCAACTCCAACGGTATCGACAACGAGATCGAGATCCTGCAGTCGAAGCGGCTCGCCGAGCAGGCCGTGCGCGACCTCAAACTCTACGTGTCGTACAAACTTGAAGGCCGCGTCAAAGACCAGTCCATCTACAAGACGCAGCCTATCAGCGTAGACATCGACCCTGCCCACCTCGAAGCGCTCGATGCCCCCATCAACCTCGAGATTACCCGAAGCGGCAATACCTATAAGGTGACCGGCGAATATACGGCCACCACCAAGAACACCGGCGAGACCACCCGCTACGCCATCAACAAGACGTTTGACCGTCTGCCCACAGCCATCAACACCCGTGCCGGCATTCTCACCCTCACCGCCAACACGATGACTCCGCTTGCCGAAAGCCGCGCACTCAAGGTGAGCCTCATCGCCCCAAGGTATGTAGCAGGACGCTATGCCGGAGCCATGTCCGTAGCGCAATCGTCGAAGAGCACCAGCATCGCACAGATGACCATCAACGAAGACCTGCCCCAGCGCGGTGCCGACTACCTCAAGCAGATCACCATATGCTACAACCGGCAGGCCAACGAGGACAAGAACGAGATTGCCCGCCTCACCGAGGAGTTCATCAACGGACGTCTGGAGAAGATCAACGCCGAACTGGGTGACACCGAAGGCAAACTCGAGTCGTACAAGCGCCGCAACAATATCGTAGGCGAAAACCTCAACTCGGCACAGGCCATGCAGAACCAGGACCAGTTCAGCCAGCGCCTGGCCGAAGCCAACACCCAGATACAACTCCTGCAAAGCATCAGCGACTACATGAACGAACCGGGCAACCGCTACCAGCCCCTGCCCGCCAACGTGGGTCTGGCCGACGCTACGGCCAACTCGCTCATCAGCAAATACAACGAGATCGTGCTCGAGCGCAACCGCATACTGCGCAGCGCCAGCGAGAGCAGCCCCTCTGTCACCCCGCTCACCGCACAACTCGATGACCTGACCAACGGCATACACCGCGCCCTCAACCAGTCGCGCCGCAGCATGGAGATACAGCGCAACAGCGTGTCGCAGCAGTTCGGCAAGTACAGCGGACAGGTATCGGCCAACCCCGAGCAGGAGCGCATGCTCACCCAGATCGGACGCCAACAGGACGTGAAGTCCGGCCTCTACCTCATGCTCCTGCAAAAACGTGAGGAGAACTCCATCTCGCTCGCCGCCACCGCCGACAAGGGCAAACTCATCGACGATCCTACCTTTGCAGGCAAGATCAGCCCGAAGGATACCGTCATCATGGCCATCGCCCTCGCCGTAGGACTCGCGCTGCCCACCCTCATCATCTGCCTCGCCAGCATCTTCCGCTACCGCATCGAGGGACACGACGACGTGGCCAAACTCACCTCCATACCCATCGTGGCCGATGTGGCCGTGGCCAGCGAAGCCGCCAAGACCAAGGCCGACATCGTGGTACACGAGAACCAGAACAACCAGATGGAGGAAATATTCCGCACGCTCCGTACCAATGTGCAGTTCATGCTCAAGGAGCACGAGAACGTCATCATGTTCACCTCCAGCACCTCGGGAGAAGGCAAGACATTCACGGCGGCCAACCTCGCCGTAAGTTTCGCCCTGCTCGACAAGAAGGTCATCCTCCTCGGACTCGACATACGCAAGCCGCGCCTGGCCGAACTCTTTGAGATCAACGACCACCATCACGGCATCACCCCGCTGCTCACCCTCAGCGACCCCACCGACGAGGAGATACGCTCGCAGATCATCCCCTCGGGCATCAACAACAACCTCGACCTGCTCATGGCCGGACCCATACCGCCCAACCCGACGGAACTGATCGCCCGCAAGTCGCTCGACGAGATCATCGCACGGCTGAGAAAGACCTACGACTACATCCTCATCGACACTGCCCCCGTAGGACTGGTGAGCGACACCATCTACATCGGCCGCGTGGCCGACCTCACCGTCTACGTCTGCCGCGCCGACTTCACCGCCAAGAGCAGTTTCGGCCTCATCAACGGCCTCAACGACGAGAAGAAACTGCCCAACATGAGCATCGTCATCAACGGCATCGACATGTCGAAGAAGAAGTACGGCTACTACTACGGCTACGGCAAGTACGGCAAGTACGGACGCTACGGTTCGTACACCTACGGTGGCGGCCACTACGGCTACGGTTACGGCACCTACCAGAGCAGCCACTACGGCGACAAGAACGACACCTCGGTGAAACGGTAGACACGCCCAACAATTTCAGAAACATAGTGACAGACAGTGACGGTAAGATTTTTACCGTCACTTTCCATTATAAAAACAGCAAAGAATACAAGAACAATGGTAATAGCAGTAGACTTCGACGGCACCATCGTCGAACATCGCTACCCCGAAATAGGCAAAGAAATACCCTTCGCCACCGACACCCTGCGTATGCTCATCGCCGAGCAGCACAAACTCATCCTGTGGAGCGTGCGCGAGGGCAAACTCCTCGACGACGCCGTCGCCTGGTGCAAGGAACGCGGCGTGACCTTCTACGCCGTCAACAAAGATTTCCCCGAAGAGAAGGTGGAGTACAACAACCACTTTTCCCGCAAAATCAAAGCCGACCTCTTCATCGACGACCGCAATATCGGCGGTCTGCCCGACTGGGGACAAATCTACCGCATGATACACGACGGCAAGACCTTCGCCGACCTCATGGCCGAAGACCGCCGCTCACGCATCGACAGCCAACCGCCAAAGAAAAAAGGCTGGTGGCCGTTCTAAATCCTGCAAGGCAGGGAGGCAAAATTTAGAAAAGAGTAGGCGAAATTGGGGGAGTTTTGCATACCAAAATACGACCTATTTTACCCCTACCTTACAGGGGCAACCTATAACTTCTACCCGTTATTTTTCTCTTTCTTCTTTCTGTCCAGCAGATGCACCGCAATGTTGGCGACGATGGCGGTCAGCCCGCCGGTGGTGATACCGCTGGAGAAGATGATGCGCACGCTGTCGGGAGTGGCGCGCAGAATGTCGGGCATCAGTTCCACACCCATACCGAACGAGAGACTGGCGGCCAATACGAGGATGGCCTTGCGGTCGATGGGCTGTGAAGCCACGATGCGTATGCCCGTCGCGGCTATCGTGCCGAACATCAGAAGGGTGGCACCACCGAGCACCGGAGCGGGGATGGTGGAGAACACACTTCCCAGGATGGGGAAGAAGCCCAGGAAGACGAGCATGCCGGCAATGAAGTAGCCCACATAGCGGCTGGCCACGCCCGTAAGTTGTATGATACCGTTGTTCTGTGCAAAGATGGAGTTGGGAAACGAGCTGAAGAGTCCCGCTATCATCGAGTTCACACCATCGGCCATGACACCGCCGGAGATACGCTTCACATAGTCCTTGTCATCAAGCGACAGTCCGGAGATGATGGAGTTGGCCGTCACGTCGCCCGTGGCCTCGATGGCGGTCACCAGATAGACGATGCCCATCGAGAAGATGGCCGACCAGCTCACTTCAAAACCATACTTGAACGGCACTATATCGTAGAAATACTTGTCTGCCGCACCGGTGATGGCCGAGTAGTCTACCATGCCAAGGCTGGCCGACACGGCATAGCCGATGATGATACCGAGAAAGATACTGCTCATGCGCAGATACTTGAAACGGCTCAGATTGAAGACCATCACGCTGATCAGTACGATGACGGCCACCCCGACATTGCGCAGCGACCCGAACTCGGGAGCGTTGATGTCGCCACCGCCGCAGGAAGTGATGCCGACCTTGATGAGCGTCAGTCCGATAAGCATCACGACCGTACCGCTCACCAACGGTGTGATGACCTTGCGCAGGTAGCGGAACGTGCAACTTACGAGTATCTCGACAGGAGCGCCGAGTACGCACGCGCCGAAGACGGCAGGCAGTCCGCTCACTGTTCCGATGGCGATGATGGGGCCGATGAATGAGAAACTTGTGCCCTGCACGCAGAGCATGCGGCAACCTACCGGACCTATCCGGCGGCACTGTATGAAGGTGCAGATGCCCGACGCGAGCAGCGACATCGACACCATGAAGCCCGTGGTCTCTTTGTCGAGTCCCAAGGCCTGGGCGATGATGAGCGGCGGCGTGATGATGGCCACGAAGATGGCGAGCAAGTGTTGCAGAGCGGCAAAGAACGCATCGTGCAATGGCGGACGGTCCTCGATGCCGTAGATGAGCGTCGAGTCGGCGGGGGATTGGGTTTGTGTCATGAGAGTAAGTGTTTTTTCGTTCTGAAGTCAGATGTACAATGATGGTAAAAAAATCGGCATTTTCCATAAAGCCATATGGGGCGTGTCCGATGTGGACACGCCCCATAGAGCAACCGGCCGCTATGCCAGTTCTATCTTGCAGTTGTCAAGGCTTTTCACCGTAGCCAGCGCGACATAGTCGATGCCTTGGCTGCGCAGAAAATCGCCTCCCTGCTGGAAAGCCTTTTCTATCAAGAATCCCATGGCCTCTATCTTGGCACCGGCCTGGCGGCAGAGATCGATGACGCCCTTAGAGGCGTTGCCGTTGGCCAGGAAATCGTCGATGAAAAGCACACGGTCGTCAGCGTTGAGAAAACTGTTGCTGATGCACACCGTGTAGTCGCGGTCCTTGGTGAAGGAGTGTACCGTAGAGGTAAGCATATTGTCCATCGTCTTGGGCTGCTTCTTCTTGATGAACACTACGGGCAGCTGCATCAGGTAGCCCACAAGTATGGCAGGGGCGATGCCGCTGGCCTCGATAGTCACAATCTTGTTGATGGGCCGGTCACCGTAGATGCGCACCAGTTCCTTGGCCAGATCCATCATCAGGTTGGGATCCATCTGATGATTGATGAAACTGTCCACTTTGAGAATACCGCCAGGATAGCACTTGCCGTCCTGCATGATCCGTCGTTTGAGTAAATCCATTGTGTGAGATGTCTTGTCGGGCAAGTGCCTTACCGCCCGTTTTTTAGAATTGTTTTGCAAATGTACTACATTTTTTTGCAATCTGGGGCAGCGGCAGCCGATTATTACTGAAAATCCCCTTAGGATTTCATTGTATGTAGAATATATATAAGTACATTTGTACCTATCAAAGAATTCAAAATGGAAACAACAGACAAAGACATCCGCCGTATCGTCACCTCCGACGCACCCTATATCGGCAATCCCATGCGCATACCGGCAGACATACAGGAGCAGGCGCGCGACCTCTGCTGGAAGTACAACACCTCCGACCCCAACGACAGCGAGACGCTGCAGGGTATTCTCCAACGTCTGCTCGGCACTTGGCACGAAAGTGTTGTGCTGGCCCCGCACATCCACTTCGATTATGGCATCAATACGCATTTTGCCGGCGGTCGCTTCACGCTGGTAAATTTCGACAGCGTCTTTCTCGACACGTCACCCATACATATCGGCAAGAATGTGATGATTGGTCCACGGTGTGTGTTGGCCTGTCCCGGCCATCCCATGCACCCCTCCCAACGGTGCGGCGATCCGCTGATGACCAGCCGTCCCATCACCATCGGCGACAGCGTGTGGCTCGGTGCCGGTGTCACGGTGCTTGGCGGTGTCACCATCGGTGCCGGATCGATGATAGCCGCCGGAGCCGTGGTGACGCGCGACGTGCCTGAAGGGGTGGTGGCTGGCGGTGTACCTTGCCGGGTCATCAGAAAGGTCACCGACGATGACCTCATTGCAGGGAAGGACATATTTTTCTAACGTTAAAAAATCTTTCTCCAAAAATACATTTCCACTTTCGGCCAAAACGCACTGCACTAAGGCCAACGCATTTTCTTTTTCAATGAAAATGCCGATTGATCCCGCAAAATCGGTGAAAAAACCTGTATTTTCGGTCGAAACGTATGTTAATAAACGCACCCCGCACTAAACTTTCCACTACCGGATTGTATCTAAAAGTCAGTAGACCGCACTACAAGTGCGCTACATCTTATCATTGGAACACGCCATACATTATTATATAGAAAAAAACGACGATGAAGAAATTCTGGATGACAAACGGCCTGGCCGCCATGCTGCTGCTCATGGGCATGCCCTGCGAGGCCAAGCAATGGACACTGCAGGGATGCATAGACTATGCCCTGGCCAACAATATCTCGCTCAAGAAAGCCGGCCTGCAGAAGACCTCAGCACTGGAAGACGTCAAACAGAGCCAGGCCGCATTGCTGCCTTCGCTCAGTTTCAGCACCTCGCAGAACATGACCTACCGCCCGTGGCCCGAGACGGGAAGTGCTACCGTGTCCAACGGATACGTACAGTCGAGCGTCGACAAGGTGTACTACAACGGGTCGTACTCCATCACCGGCAACTGGACCGTATGGAACGGCGGACAGAACACCAACACCGTCAAACTCAACAAGGTGACCGCTGAGCAGGCCCGTCTCGACTCTGCCGTGACAGCCAACAACATACTCGAGCAGATCGCACAACTCTACGTGCAGATACTCTACTCCAGCGAGGCAATCAAGGTCAACAAGGAAAGCCTTTCCACCAGCACCACCAACGAGGAGCGCGGAAAGACCATGCTGCAGGTGGGCAAGATGAGCAAGGCCGACCTGGCCCAACTCACCGCCCAGCGTGCACAGGACGAATACAATGTCGTGGAGGCCGAGAGCAATCTGCGCAACTACAAGCGCCAGCTCAAGCAACTGCTTCAGATTGCCGACGACGAGGAGTTTGATGTCGCCATTCCTTCCACCACCGACGACATGGCCCTGCAGGACATCCCCGCGCTCAACGAGGTCTACGCCGCCACACTTGAGATACGTCCCGAGATACAGAACGCCAAACTCGGCATCGAAAGCAGCGACCTCAGTGTGAAGATTGCCAAGGCACAGAAACTGCCCACCATCGGACTGAACGCCGGATTTATGACCAGCACCACCTCGATGAGCGACCGCGCATGGGGCACACAGATGAAGAACAACTTCGACTTCGGAGCCGGCGTCACCATCAGCATCCCCATCTTCGACAACCGCGCATCGAAGACTGCCGTCAACAAGGCCCTCATACAGCGCCAGAACTACATGCTCGACCTGCAGGACAAGCAGACCACGCTCTACTCTACCGTGGAGAACTACTGGTTGCAGGCCGTGACCAACCAGAACAAGTTCAAGGCCGCCCACGTGTCCACCGAAAGTGCGCAGGCCAGTTACGAACTGCTCAGCGAGCAATTCCGTCTGGGACTCAAGAATATTGTCGAACTCATGACCGGCAAGAACGCCCTGCTCACCGCACAGCAGAACGAGTTGCAGAGCAAGTACCTGACGATACTCAACATCAACATGCTCAACTTCTACAAGACGGGCGAACTCAAGTGACCGTATTCCAATCATAAGGAGATTTAGTCCACATTCTTTGGATATGTTTTCGAGACAAGGATGAAGGGGACGGGCCGTCAGTCCCGTCCATCTCCTAAAAGTCGAGAGACTATCAAGCAAAACATCATTTCATACTATACTATTCCGGACGGAACTGATACCCGCCCCCTGAGTCCTTGTTGTTTTGTCGCGAAGGCTATCCATGCTTGTCGGACTTCCATCATATACATTCCACCCATACCACCTACACGAAAAATAGAGTAACGAGAGAGATATGAAAAAACTAAGCAAACTGTGGCTCGTCGTCGGCGTACTCGCCGTCGTGGCCGTCGCCGCCTGGATGCTTTCGGGCAAAAAGAAAAAGGAGGAAGTGACGTTCGCTACCGAAAAGGTAGCCCCCGCCAATCTCCAGAACAGCGTGACCGCTACCGGTACCATCGAACCGGTCACCTCCGTGACCGTCGGTACGCAGGTCAGCGGTATTGTCAGCAAACTGTACGTCGACTACAACAGCGTGGTCAAGAAGGGACAGGTCATCGCCGAACTCGACAAGACCAACCTCATCAGCCAGCTCAACACGGCCAAGGCCAATCTCGCCAGCGCACAAAGCAAACTCAACTACGAGACGGCCAACTACAAGCGCTACAAGTCGCTCTACCAGAAAGGGCTCGTCAGCGCCGACGACTACGAGAACGCACAACTCACCTACAAGCAGGCCAGCGAGCAGCTAGCCACCTGCAAGGAGGAAGTGCAGCGCGCACAGACCAACCTTGGCTACGCTACCATCACCTCGCCCATCGACGGCGTAGTGCTCTCCAAGTCGGTAGAGGAAGGACAGACCGTGGCTGCCAGTTTCTCGACACCTGAACTGTTCACCATCGCACAGGATCTGACCAACATGCAGGTCGTGGCCGATGTCGACGAGGCTGACATAGGCGACGTGAAGAACGGCGAGCGCGTGTCCTTCACCGTCGATGCCTATCCCGACGACACCTTCGAAGGCACCGTCACCCAGGTGCGTCAGGAAGCCACCACGACCAACAACGTCGTGACCTATGAGGTGGTCATCTCTGCCCCCAATGCCGATCTGAAACTCAAACCGGGCCTCACGGCCAACGTCACCATCTTCACCGCCGAGCGCAAGAATGTGCTTAGCGTGCCCAGCAAGGCCCTGCGCTACACCCCGACCAAGGAGACCGTAGGCAAGATGAAGATCGTAGACTGCAACGGCAAGAACAAAGTATGGACCCTCGACGGCAACCGCATCGTGGCCCACAGCGTCAATATCGGCATGACCGACGGTACACACACCGAGATCCTCAGCGGTGTCACTTCCGGTACACCGGTCATCACTGGTATCAATGTGGCTACCGAGGCTACCGAGGAGGAGAGCGCCGACGCAAGCAGCAGCAGCGAGAGCAGCCCCTTCCAGCCTGGCCCTCCGGGAAAGAACAAGAAGAAATAAGCACAACGTAACCTGAGTTTTGTCATGGAAAAGAAAGTAGTCATAGAACTTCAGGACGTCAAGCGCGACTTCCTCGTCGGCGACGAGACGGTACACGCCCTGCGCGGTGTCTCGTTCAAGATCTACGAGGGCGAGTTCGTCACCATCATGGGTAAGTCGGGATCGGGCAAGTCTACCCTGCTCAACCAACTGGGCTGCCTCGACACACCGTCGAGCGGCGAGTATTATCTCGACGGCACTTCTGTCAGAACCATGTCGAAGTCACAGCGTGCCGTGCTGCGCAACCGCAAAATCGGGTTCATCTTCCAGAACTACAACCTTCTGCCGAAGACCACCAGCGTGGAGAACGTGGAACTGCCGCTCATGTACAATGCCGGCGTGAGTGCCAAGGAGCGTTTCGACCGTGCCGTCGAGGCGCTCAAGGCCGTCGGACTGGGCAGCCGCCTCTACCACAAGTCCAACCAGATGTCGGGCGGACAGATGCAGCGCGTCGCCATCGCCCGTGCCTTGGTCAACAATCCGGCCGTCATCCTGGCCGACGAGGCCACCGGTAACCTCGATACCCGTACCTCGTTTGAGATATTGGTGCTCTTCCAGAAACTGCATGCAGCCGGACGCACCATCATCTTCGTGACCCACAACCCCGACATCGCCAACTACTCCTCGCGCAACATCATGCTGCGCGACGGGCACGTCATCAGCGACGAGTACAACAAAAACATTCTCTCGGCGGCCGACGGACTGGCAGCATTGCCTCCCAACACCGACGAGTAATTAACTGTGCGTGGAATCTACAGTACACGCCTTCAACAAGAACAGATGAACTACAGCAATCTTCTCAAGATAGCCCTCCGCGCCATCGCGGCCAACAAGATGCGGTCGTTTCTCACGGCGCTCGGCATCATCATCGGTGTGGCATCGGTCATCACGATGCTTGCTATCGGACAGGGTTCGAAGAAAAGCATCCAGGCCAACATCGCCGAGATGGGATCGAACATGATCATGATCTCTCCGGGTGAAGACCGCGGACCTGGCGGTGTGCGCCAGGACGCCTCGTCGATGGAGACCCTCAAACTGACCGACTATACCACACTCAAGGACGAGTGCAACTATATCAAGGGCATCAGTCCGACAGTGAACAGCAGCGGCCAGTGGATCTACGGCAACAACAATACGCCGTCGAGCATCTACGGTGTCAACCAAGATTACCTCGACATCCGCCAACTCTCGGTGGCAGAAGGCGAGATGTTCACCGATGCCGACATCAAAGCGAGCGCCAAGGTGTGCATCCTCGGACAAACCATCGTCGACAACCTTTTCCCCGACGGGTCCGACCCCGTGGGCAAGGTGGTACGCTTCAACTCCATTCCCTTCCGCGTTGTCGGCGTGCTGAAGAAGAAGGGCTACAACTCTATGGGTATGGACCAGGACGACCTCGCCCTCGCTCCCTACACCACAGTGATGAAGCGTATTCTCGCGCAGACCTATCTCGGCGGCCTCACCTGCTCGGCCATCACCGAGGATGTCACCGACAATGCCATTGAGGAAATCACCACCATCCTTCGCCGCACCCACAAACTCAAGGACGCGACCGAAGACAGTGAGGGCGACAGCGACGACTTCAATATCCGCTCACAGGAAGAATTGGCCTCGATGATGAACTCCACCACCGACATGATGACCATCCTGCTGGGTTGCGTGGCCGGAATCTCGCTCATCGTCGGCGGTATCGGTATCATGAACATCATGTATGTGAGTGTCACCGAGCGTACCCGTGAGATCGGTCTTCGTATGAGTGTCGGCGCACGCGGCATCGACATCCTCAACCAGTTTCTCATCGAAGCCATCCTCCTCAGTGTCACCGGCGGTATCATCGGTGTGCTGCTGGGTGTCGGAGCATCCTATGCGGTGAAACTCATTGCCCACTGGCCCATCTATATCCAGCCCTGGAGCATCATCATGAGTTTCGCGGTATGTACCTTCACCGGCGTATTCTTCGGTTGGTATCCTGCCAAGAAGGCCGCCCAGCTCGACCCGATCGAGGCCATCCGCTACGAATAGGCAAAGTGCCGTTTAGTCCAAAAATGCGGGCGGAACGGCAAAAAATAGTGCCCATTGCGGGATAAAGCGAAAAAAATAAATTATCTTTGCAGACGTGTATAGTCGCCGTAGGGCAGACTCTACGTCAGTCATGTAATACAATCACAACAGAAGAAAAATAACAAAACTATGAAGAAATTCAAGATCTTGACTTTGGCGATGTGCCTCCTCACCGTGTTCAGTTGCTCCACCAAGCAGGGTACAGGTACGCTCATCGGTACAGGTGCCGGAACCGTTCTCGGCGGCATCATCGGCAAGATAGCCGGCAACACCGCAGTAGGTGCCGCTATCGGCGGTGCAGTAGGTGCAGGTACCGGTGCCATCATCGGCCGCCACATGGACAAGGTGGCTGAGCAGGCCAAGCAGCAGGTAGAGAACGCTACCGTAGAAGAGGTGACCGACGCCAACGGTCTGAAGGCCGTGAAGGTGACCTTCGACTCCGGTCTGCTGTTCGCCACCAACAAGTCTGACCTCAATGCCACTTCCAAGAACGATCTGGCCAAGTTTGCTACCGTGCTGAAGAACAACACCGACTGCCACGTTGACGTGTACGGTCATACCGACTCTACCGGCAACGACGGCATCAACGTCCCCTTGAGCAACTCACGCGCACAGAGCGTTGTGACCTATCTCCAAAGTTGTGGTGTGGCTTCCAGCCAGTTCCAGAACATCACAGGTAAGGGTAGCGCTGAGCCTGTAGCCGACAACAGCACCGCTGCCGGCCGTCAGCAGAACCGCCGTGTGGAGGTTTATCTCTACGCCAGCCAGGATATGGTCAACGCAGCCAACAACGGTACTCTGCAGTAATCGGAGTGCAAGGTTGCGCTTATTGACACAAACCTATACGGAGGTCACCGGTATCCGCAATAGATGCCGATGACCTCCCTTGTCGTTTTTCTCACTTGTCGTTTTTCTCACTTGTCAGCAAACGCACAAAATCATGAAATTAGTCTTCAGAATAGTACGCTGGGCCGCAGCCCTTTTCTTCAGTACCACCATTCTTGCCGTTGTGCTCTACCGCTTCATGCCTGTCTATGTCACCCCGCTCATGGTCATCCGCTGTTTCCAGCAGGTAGGATCGGGCGAGAGCATCAGGATGCACCACCACTGGGTGTCGCTCGACAATATCTCGCCCCATCTTCCCGTAGCGGTCATGGCCAGCGAGGACCAGCGCTTCCTGCTCCACCACGGCTTTGACTTCGATGCCATCGAAAAGGCGGCCAAGCGCAACGCCAAGGGCGGCAAGCGCAAACTCGGAGCCAGCACCATCTCGCAGCAGACCGCCAAGAACGTGTTTCTCTGGCCCGGACGCAGTTGGACACGCAAGGGATTTGAGGTGTACTTCACCGCTCTCATCGAACTCATGTGGAGCAAGCAGCGCATCATGGAGGTGTACCTCAACTCTATCGAGATGGGCGACGGCATCTATGGGGCCGATGCTGTAGCCGAGTATCATTTCGGCAAGACGGCCGCCGATCTGTCGCGTGCCGAATGTGCGCTCGTGGCCGCCACCCTGCCCAACCCCCGGAAGTACGACAGTCAGAACCCGAGCGCCTATATGCGCAAGCGGCAGGCGGTCATCCAGCACGAGATGAAGTTCATTCCGACCTTCCCCAAAGAGGGAGAGGACATCAATCCCGAGTCTGCAGCAGGTGGCGTATACCGTCACGGGAAAAAATAACAGTTGCAGACCATAACTCAACAATAGACAGAAAAACCTTCATGAAAGACCTTTTCGCCGACCTCAATGCCAGCCAGCAGGAGGCGGTGGCCTACTGCGACGGACCGCAGATGGTCATCGCCGGTGCCGGATCGGGCAAAACGCGCGTTCTCACCTACAAGATAGCCTACCTCTTGCAACAGGGCATGACCCCGTGGAGCATCCTCGCCCTCACGTTCACCAACAAGGCGGCACGCGAGATGAAGGAGCGTATCGGCATGCTCGTCGGCCACGATACCGCGCTGCGCCTCAATATGGGTACTTTCCATTCCGTCTTTTCGCGTATTCTCCGTGTCGAAGCGGCTACGATAGGCTACGACAGCAATTTCACGATCTACGACGAGAACGACTCCCGGTCGCTGATCAAGACTATCGTCAAGGAACTGTCGCTCGACGAGAAGACCTACAAGCCGGCCTCCGTGCACGGCAAGATCAGCATGGCGAAAAACCACCTTATCGGTCCTGAAGGTTATCTCCAGTCCTCGGCCTTGATAGAGCGCGACAAGTACGACCGTACCCCGAAGATGTCAGACATCTACCGTCTCTACAATATGCGGTGCCGCGCTGCCAACGCGATGGACTTCGACGATCTGCTCGTGATGACCTATCATCTCTTCCGCGACCATCCCGACATCTGCGACAAGTATCAGGAGCGGTTTGCCTATGTGCTGGTCGACGAGTACCAGGACACCAACTTTGTGCAGCAACGTATCGTACAGCAACTCACCGCCCGCCGCCGCCAACTCTGTGTCGTGGGCGATGACGCGCAGAGCATCTACGCTTTCCGTGGAGCCAATATCGACAATATGCTCGATTTCGAGAAGGCTTTCGGACAGTTCCGTACCTTCAAACTCGAGCAGAACTACCGCAGCACGCAGTCTATCGTCAATGCGGCCAACAGTCTTATCGCCCACAACCGGCGGCAGATACCCAAAAACACCTTCAGCGAGAATGAGAAGGGGGATCGTATCGTCTTCCGTCAGGCCTTTTCCGACCGTGAGGAGGCTGCCCTCGTATGCAAGGATATCCAGCGGTTGCGGACCAAAGAGAAGAGTGAGTACGGCGATTTCTGTATTCTCTACCGTACCAATGCGCAAAGCCGTAATTTCGAAGAGGAACTGCGCCGCCAGTCCATGCCCTACCGCATCTACGGCGGACTGAGTTTCTACCAGCGCAAGGAGATCAAGGATATTCTTGCCTACTTCCGTCTGGTGGCCAATCCTGACGACGAAGAGGCCCTGCTGCGTATCATCAACTATCCGGCGCGCGGTATCGGTCAGACCACGGTCAACAAACTCCGCGAGGCGGCCCACCAGTCGAATGTCAGCATCTGGTCGGTGATAGAGCAACCGGCAGTCTACGGACTTTCAGTCAACAAAGGTACGGCTACCAAACTGCAGGACTTCCATACGCTCATCTCCTCGTTTATCGCCGACCGCGACAGCGCCGACGCCTACACGCTCGGCACACGCATCCTCCTGCAGTCGGGCATACAGGCCGACCTCATGGCTGACAGTACGCCCGAGGGACAGGCCCGACAGGAAAACTTAGGCGAATTCGAATCGTCGCTCCGCGATTTTGTCGACACGAAGAACGAGGAAGGCCAAAGCGATGAGATACGTCTGACATTCTTCATCCAAGAGACTTCTCTGCTTACCGACCAGGATTCCGACAAGGAGGAAATCGCCGGCGGCCGCATCTCACTGATGACGGTGCACGCCTCGAAAGGCCTGGAGTTTCCCACTGTCTTTGTCGTAGGACTCGAAGAGAACATCTTTCCCGGACAGCGTTCGATTGGTTCGCCCCGCGAGCTGGAAGAAGAACGCCGCCTGCTCTATGTCGCCATCACGCGGGCCGAGAAGCATTGCTACCTCACCTGTGCCAAGAACCGCTATATGTACGGCAGTATGTCGTTCAATTCCCCGAGCCGTTTTATCCGTGATATCGACTCCCGCCTGCTCGACTACAAAGATGCCGACCTTGCATTCGGTTCACGCCGTCAGTCGGACACATGGGGTGATACCTTCGCGCAGCGCTTCTCAAGAAATACCGGCCGTGTGTCGCCACGGCCTACCGTGACACCTTCCCGCAAACCCGTTTCAGCACCTACCGCTCCGACTTCGGCAACAGACAAGTCAACCTCATCGGGATCATTGTCACCCGGAACAATCGTCGAGCATCAGCGCTTCGGCCGAGGTACGGTGATACGCACTGAAGGAACCGGAGAGAACGAGAAAGCCACCGTGCAATTCCAAAATGTCGGCATCAAACAATTGCTCCTCAAATTCGCCCGTCTTAAAGTAGTGGAGTAGAGAAACAATATAGAAATCCCCCAGCCCCTGTAATGCCCCACCTCCCAGCCCCTGTAAGGGGCGCATAATAAAAAAAATAGAAACAATCAGATGGAAAAGAAAGATTTGCGTATCGTGTTTATGGGCACTCCCGAGTTTGCCGTGGAATCATTGCAACGGCTTGTGGAGGGCGGCTACAATGTGGTGGCCGTCGTGACCCAACCCGACAAACCGGTTGGCCGTCACGGGTCGGTACTCCGTGCCTCGGCCGTGAAGGAGTATGCCCTCAGCGTAGGGCTTCCCGTACTGCAGCCGGTGAAGATGAAAGATCCGGAGTTTGTCGAGCAACTGGCCGCCTACAAGGCTGGACTGCAAGTGGTCGTGGCCTTCCGTATGTTGCCCGAGGTGGTGTGGGCGATGCCCGAATACGGCACGTTCAATGTGCATGCCGCCTTGCTGCCGCAGTACCGTGGTGCGGCTCCCATCAACTGGGCCATCATCAATGGCGAGCAGGAGACGGGCGTGACCACCTTCTTCCTTGACCATGATATCGACACGGGCCGCATCATCATGCAGAAGCGGTTTGCCATACCCGAAGAGGCCGATGCCGAATACGTCTACGACGGTCTGATGCACCTGGGTGCTGAAATCTGCCAGGAAACGGTGGATGCCGTCATCGCCACCGACGGACAAGTGCCGTCGCAACCGCAAGCAGAGGAAGGCGAACTGCACGCCGCCCCGAAGATCTTCAAGGAGACCTGTGAGATCGACTGGACGTTGACAGCCAAGCGTGTACACGACTTTGTACGCGGTCTGAGTCCCTATCCCGGTACGTGGACCCATCTTGTCGATGCTGCAGGTCGTACAGCGGTCTTGAAGATATTCAAGACGCTGCAGACGGGCCGTCACACCGATGCCGCCGCCGGAACGCTATCTACCGAGCACGGCCATCTCTATGTGGCTACTGCCGATGAGTGGCTGGAGATTCTCGAACTGCAGGCCCCTGGCAAAAAGCGCATGGCCGCCCGCGATTACCTCAACGGCAACAAGGACATGGACAGTTGCCGGCTCGTGCGTTCACAGGAGCGTGAGGCATAAGACGGGAGATGGTTCGCCCACATTGAATTATAGGATAAAAGTGGCAAGCGGCAGGTCCTCGAAGAGGGCCAATATGCTCTGATTACACAGAAAAAGCGTAGGGCTCGGCCCTACGCTTTTTCTGTGTAATTCCGTTATGTGGATTATACCTATACGGTATTGTTCCGTGTCTCTTCTTACTGTCCTACGTTTTTGGTGTAGGGCGATTTTGTCGATGTAACCTCTTTCTCGCCGAGGAACAGTACCTTGTCGCTCACCTTGTTGTTGACCCAAGTATTGTTGGTATAGTTCTGACCCCATTCACCGAATCCGGGATAGGCGGTGTCTATGCGGGTCATCTCGGTAGGCCATGACCACTCGTAGGGCAGGATGAGCATTTGCGGGGCTTCGCCGTTGCTGGGGGCGGTGACAGACTGTATTGTGCCGTCAGCACGTGTCACTCTGATGTTGAGACCGTTGCTCTTGGTGGTGAAGGCGCTCATGCTCCAGTCGGTGGGGAGTCCCTCAACACGGATCGGCCATACGGTGTTGGTAGACTCATGACCAGTGTTGATCATGACGCTGGAGTCGTAGCCCGTACCGAAGTGCTGGTGCCACTCTTTGGATATTTCGACGTTGTTGTAGTAGAGGGTTGCGGGCAGTGTACCGCCGGCTGCCAAGGGGATGATGGTGGCGTAGTCGTTGCCGGAGGTGTGGAGCACACGGAACACGAGGTCATTGAAGTCATAGTCGTATGTGCCGCCGAGGTCCTCGCAAGCCACCGTCCACTGCAGTTCGTTGTTTGTGACGGGTATGATCGCACGCGGAGTGTAGAATACAAGGTCGTTGTAGTCGTTGTCACCGTCTTCATCGAAGCAAAGGTAGGTATAGACCTCGTCGCTACCATCCCCCCTCGTCATGACGGTCTCTGCAAAGTGAGCCTTGCCGTCAGGATTCAAGGCTGCCTCTGTGTAGTAGAATATGCCATTCACCTCTACGTAGATACCGGCAGCGATAGCCTCCTCTTGGGGGGTGATGATGTAGGGGCGGCTGCAGAATTTGAAGCCTTTCTCGTATTCTACGTCCCAAGAATTGTCAATGATCAACGTTGTTTTTGCATAGTGCCAGCAATCTTCGGCATCTGTTTGAGCAGGAACGGCTGATGATGTGCTCTTTATCAAATCGTATGAATGGAAGAATCCCAAGTCTTCTTTGTCTGCATCATTTTTGTAGGTGTCTGCCTTGTCTGCATACATGGGGATTCGGACAAGTTCGCCATTGGTCTTATGATAGTAGATGCCGGCAACATGCTTGTTGGGAGAGTTCCAATAGATAGGATAGAAATTGATGCTTTGGTTCTGTGCCAGTCTTTCCCGGCCAAAAGACACCTCATGAACGAGGCCACTCTCTATGTGGTCTACACCATTTTTGGCAAGATTGTTCATAATGTTGTCACTACTGGCTAACTGGATGACAGTTTTGCTGCCACGTCTTATGAAACCGCTTTGTTCGTGCTCATCGGGGATTTTGGTTGCACGCAAGGCGGACGATGCATCGTTCTTGATGCTGAAGGTCTGTCCGTTCTCAGCAGCATACATCTTGCCGCCGATGCTGACCATAAAGTTGGTGTCGTCGCCTTTCACGCCATCGAAGGTGATGGTCTGCTTGGTGACATTGCTGTAGTTGGCGGCGAGGCGGTACTCTCCACCTTGCAGTTCATAGACCTTGACCTGTGTGGGCACGTCCACGTCTATGTTGATGCTCTTCTGCTCAACCATGTTCCAGTTTTGCTTGGCATTGATAGCACCGAAGGTCTTGATGAAGTCACGGGCGTAGGTTTCGCTGGCGGGAGTCTGTGTTGTGTTGTCGTCCTCCACCGAGCAGGAAACAAGCGTACCTGCTGCGAGGGCTACGCCGAGAATCGTTTTAATTTTCATGTCTTTTTTCGGTTTTGTGTGTATGACTTTTGTTATTGTAAACTTATATGCTATATAATGTGTGCCGTGTTGTGGCACGCTATTATACGATGTACTTGTGTTGTATCGGAGGCGTTCTGTGTTGATGGCGAGGTTTTTGTATCGGAAACTTTCGTGTTTATCTCGTTGCTGTGATTATCTCGTTGCTCGTCTGTCGGTCTTGTGTGCCTTGCATCGCTCCACCTTTCACAAGGTAGGTAAGGTGCATGATATAACGCATGCAAAGGTAATACAAAAGGTGTTCATTTTACCCCCCCCCTACGTTAAAAAGCGTTAATATTTATACCGCCATACATTCCGCGCCGCGATGATAAAAAAACAACTTGGTACGATTTGAAACCATCTGAATATGTATTTCACAGGTTTCAAATCGTACCAAGTTGTTTTTTATCGCCGCTTACTTTCTGTTGACAATAATCTCGTCGGTAAAAATCCAACCGCCATCTTTGCTGGTCGTGGCCGTAAAGCGCACGTAACGTCCGCGAGCCCGTCCGTTCCAACTGCAGTCGTTGATGAAATACTCCTTGTCGGTGTCGGTCTTGAATACCTGACGGTTGATGATATCGAAATGCTCGCCGTCGTCAGACACGGAGACGGTCACTTCCTCGGGGAAGTACACCCATGCGCTGGCGGCCTGCATGAACGAGGCGCTCACGTCGCGTATATCGGTCGCCTCACCCATGTCGACAACAACGTCAAGTCCCTTTCCGATAAAGCCCTGCCATACGCCGTCGCCATAGCCCCAGTCGCCGCGACGGCCATCGGTAAGGGCGCTGTCGCCCGTGGCCGTGTAACTCGGTGAGTAGGGCGCACGGTAGATGACGCGCTTGCCGCGCCCTTCATGGTCGACCACCGTGCGCGACTCTTGACGGCTGCCATACTCCTTCGTCACATCGAAGGGGGTGTATCCGGCAGCCTGCATCCGACGGGTAGCCGTGACCACACGCGAACGGAAAGCGTCAAACGAGGTCTTGTTGTGGCTCCACCCTACCTCGGCAAGGGCCATCAGTCGGGGATAGATCATATAGTCGGCATGCTGCGTGGTCTCGATGTACTCCGTCCACAGGTTGCCCTGCACACCAAGCAGATGGTCGGCCAAGGCCGATGATGCGGTCTTCTCCGACAACGGTTCGTAGGAGTAGGCCTGCTGCAACGGACGGTAGGTGCCCATCGCCTTCGGACTATGCAGCGGCGAGTCCTGGTACTGGTCGAGGTAGCAGTAGGCCCCTGGGGTCATCACGACCGGATGTCCCATGTTGGCAGCGGTGATGCCGCCTTCTTCCCCCCGCCAACTCATCACCGTGGCATTGGGTGCCAACTTGCCTTCGAGTATCTCGTCCCAACCCATCAGTTTGCGACCGTTGGCATTGAGAAACCGCTCGATGCGGGCCGTAAGGTAACTCTGCAGTTCGGCTGTGGTCGTGAGGTGCTCGTCCTGCATACGCTTTTGGCATTTCGGACATTTCTCCCATCCCGAGCGGGTGGCCTCGTCACCGCCGATATGGATGTATTCGGACGGGAAAATACGCATCACTTCGCGCAGCACATTCTCAAGGAAAGTAAATGTCTGCTCGTTGCCCACACAAAAATCGCCCTCGGTATAGGGCTGGCCCGAGCAGGACAGTTCGGGATAGGCCGCTGTGACCTCATCGCTGTGTCCCGGCATTTCTATCTCCGGGATAATGGTGATATGGCGTTCGGCCGCATAGCGCACCAGTTCGCGCATCTCCTTTTGGGTGTAGTACCCGCCGTAAGCGCCCTCGTCGTCCTTGTGACAATACTTGCGGTTGGAAGAAGTGTCCCACCAGTCTTTCCAACTGCTGCACGTACGGTAAGCGGCTTCTGTTGTAAGCCGGGGATACTTCTTGATCTCGAGCCGCCAGCCGCCGCCGTCGGTGAGGTGCAGGTGCAGGCGGTCCATCTTGAAATAAGCCAGGGCATCGACCTGACGTTTCAGATAGTCGAGCGGCCAGAAGTGACGCGAGCAGTCGAGCATCAGTCCACGATAGGTGAAGCGGGGCTGGTCTACGATATGCGTACACTGCATCTGCCGGCCGTCGGTGAGCAATTGTCTGACAGACTGTATGCCATAAAAGACACCCATAGGCGTGGCGGCCTCTATGGTGACGGCCTGCGGGGTCACGTCGAGCGTGTATCCCTGCAGCGAAGCATCGTCAATGGCTTTGGCAGCTTCTGCAGCCGTACCGGTGCAGACGAGACGGAGCACACCCTGGCCATCGCCGGACTTGGCACTGAAGTCTTTGAGCGAAAGCGTCTGACCGAGGTACGACTTGATGAATTTGAGGTCACTTCCCTGCAGATTGGTATAGACGCGGGTTTGGGTATCGAGTGTGAACATTCCCTGCCGTGCGGTAAGGGAGGTAGGATTGGGGATGAGGTCTTGCGCCTGCACAGGACATCCTGTCACGAGGGCTGAAAACAGCAAGACCGAAAAGATGGAACGGGGAAACAACATGGGGAAATAAAAAAAATAAAGTCGTGTTCTAAAATATATAGACGAACAATAGGCGAAAGCCTATCCTCCTCAACGGAGTCTGACCCTCGCCTATCTTCTTACAAATTTACGCAATTCATTTTGGTTCAGTCATCCGACCGTCTATCACCAGTCACCAAGAGGCTGATGCTTCTCGGGCCAGATGTGGATGGCATACTTATAGCCCAGTTTGTCGTAGATCTTCGACATGTGGGTTTCGCGCTTGAGGAACTCCTCATAGTTTTTCTTTGCCACGGGAGTCCACTGCACCTCGGCGAGTGCGCCCATACGCGGAAGCACCATGTACTCTACCATATTGGTGTTGGGGATGTACTCCGTCCAGAGGTTGGCCTGCACGCCAAGGATGTGCTTCTTGGCGGCATCAGACAGAGAGTCAGGGGCAGCATCGAAGGAGTAGACCTTCTCTACGGGCAGATAACCGCCGATACACATCGGTTCGCCGCCTTGGTTTTGGGTCTGATAGTGGTCGAAATAACAATGGCTGTTGGGACTCATAATGACATCGTGTCCGGCTTCGGCAGCCTTGCTGCCCGGGGCTACGCCCTGCCAGCTCATGATGGTCGCACTCTGGTTGATGGGGCCGTGGGTGATCTCGTCCCATCCGATGATGCTGCGTCCCTTGGAGTTGATGTATTTCTCCATGCGGTTGGTGAAGATGCTCTGCAGATGTTTGGCATCGATACCATTGGCGGCAGCCAAAGCCTTGCACTTGGGACAAGCCTCCCAGCGTACGGTCGGAGTCTCGTCGCCACCGATATGGAAATACTTGGCGGGGAAGATGTCGCAGAGTTCGTCGACTACATCCTGCAGGAAGGTATAGATTTTCTCATTGCCTACGCAGAGCACGTCGCGGAACACGCCCCAGCCGTAGCCTACCTCATAGGGGCCACCGGTACATCCCAGTTCGGGATAGGAAGCGAGGGCGGCGAGCATGTGGCCGGGCATATCGATCTCGGGGATGACGGTGATATGGCGTTCGGCTGCATAGCGCACGATTTCGCGGGCTTCCTCCTGCGTATAGAAGCCACCGTAGGGTGTGCCGTCATCAAGGTCGGCATTGTGGCCCATGATGGTGCGGCTGCGCTTGGAACCGATCTCGGTGAGTTTGGGATACTTCTTGATTTCGATACGCCACCCCTGGTCCTCGCTGAGGTGCCAGTGGAAGGTGTTCATATTGTGCAGGGCGATGATGTCGATATACTTCTTGACAAAGGAGATGGGGAAGAAGTGGCGACCGCAGTCGAGCATCATGCCGCGGTAGCCGAAGCGGGGGGCGTCGGCCACAACAGTTGCGGGAATGGTGATATCCTCGGCCTTGTCGAGCGTGGGAAGCGACTTGCGCAGGGTCTGTATGCCGTAGAACACGCCGGCGGCAGTGCTTCCGGCGATGGTCACCTGCTTGTCGGTGACAGTGAGACGGTAGGCTTCCTTGCCTTCCACCTTCGGGTCGATGACGAGCACAACGGCAGCAGCCTTTTTGTCTTTTTTGGCGGCAACGGTGAGTTTCAGTCCGGTGAGTTGTTCAATGTATTCGGAGAGAAACGCTGCATTTTTCTGCATCTTTGCATCGGTGCCGGCATATACGATGGGTGTGGCAGCGGTCAGCGTGAAAGCCTTCCCCTTCTGCAGGGTGATGCTTTGCGGCAGAGGCACTACATTGTTGAAATTGGCATCGGCTGCATGGCTGTCAAGCAGCGAGGCGCACAATAAGGTTGCGAGAACCACTTTCTTGATCATGTCGAATTATTGTTTTTAGTTATTGTTCAGGGTATGAAATTCAGGGTAACTCACGCTCCCTCACAGGAAGCCATGCAAATGTACGCAAAAACGGGGAGATATCCGTTCTTTTTTATTTTTTTTAAGGTCTGTCTGCTTGCAGACGGGAAGCAGACCGCCGACAGACGGACAATTCGCCGGACAACCGATGGCCGGACATGAGAATTTGAGTACCTTTGCAGGTCATTATTATAGGCGGGTTCTATAAATTGCCTTTGATGGATTTTTGGATTTTAGCCGAGCAGAT
>CAVFEZ010000021.1:0-35777 GCA_963621665.1 Akkermansia muciniphila
TCTCGTCGTCGCGCTGTGCCTCGCCCTCGGGGGTCTGGTGCTCTTCGCGGAAGTGACCGCCGCAAGACTCGTTGCGGGAGAGTGCGTCGTAGGCGATAAGTTCGCCCATGGTGATGAAGTCGCGCAGGTGGATGGCCTTGTCGAGCTCGACATTGAGACCTTCCTTCTTGCCGGGGATGAAGAGGTTGGTGTCAAACTCCTTGCGGATCTTCTTGATGAGTTCGAGACCTTCCTTCAGGCCTTCTGCGGTACGGCCCATGCCGACGTGCTCCCACATGATGTGGCCCAGCTCCTTGTGGATGGAGTCGACAGAGCGCTTGCCCTGGATGCCCATGAGGCGGTCGATCTCGCCCTGGACGGCCTTCTCGGCTGCCTCAAACTCGGGCAGGTCGGTAGAGAGGTGGGGCCAGATAGCCTGGTCGGCAAGGTAGTTCTGGATGGTGTAGGGCAATACGAAATATCCGTCGGCCAGACCCTGCATGAGGGCGGAAGCACCGAGGCGGTTGGCGCCGTGGTCGGAGAAGTTGCACTCGCCGATGGCGAACAGACCGGTGATGGAGGTCATCAGTTCGTAGTCTACCCAGATACCGCCCATGGTGTAGTGGATGGCGGGGTAGATCATCATCGGGTTGTAGTATTTCTCGCCATTGATCTCGTTGGCCAGTTCACCGGGGTTGACATCAGTGATCTCCTCGTACATGTCGAAGAGGTTGCCGTAGCGCTGGCGAATCACGTCGATACCGAGACGGTTGATAGACTCGGAGAAGTCGAGGAACACGGCCAGACCGGTGTTGTTCACGCCGTAGCCCTTGTCGCAGCGTTCCTTGGCGGCACGGCTGGCCACGTCGCGGGGCACGAGGTTACCGAAGGCGGGATAGCGGCGCTCGAGATAGTAGTCACGGTCGGCCTCGGGAATGTCGGAACCCTTCTTGGTGCCGGCCTGCAGAGCCTTGGCGTCCTCGAGGTTCTTGGGCACCCAGATACGGCCGTCGTTGCGGAGTGACTCGGACATCAGGGTCAGCTTCGACTGGTTGTCGCCGTGTACGGGGATACAGGTGGGGTGGATCTGCACGTAGCAGGGGTTGGCCATGTAGGCACCCTTGCGGTAGCACTGCAGGGCAGCGGTGCAGTTGCAACCCATAGCGTTGGTGGAGAGGAAGTAGGTGTTGCCGTATCCACCGGTAGCGATGACTACTGCGTTGGCAGAGAAACGCTCGAGTTTGCCGGTGATGAGGTTCTTGGCGATGATACCGCGGGCGCGGCCGTCGACGATGACGAGGTCTTCCATCTCGTAGCGGGTGTAGAGGTCTACACGTCCCTCGTGCACTTCCTTGCTCAGCGAAGAGTAGGCACCGAGGAGCAACTGCTGGCCGGTCTGTCCCTTGGCATAGAAGGTACGCGATACCTGGGCGCCGCCGAAGGAGCGGTTGGCCAGCATACCGCCGTACTCACGGGCGAAAGGCACGCCCTGGGCTACGCACTGGTCGATGATGTCGTTGCTGACCTCAGCCAGACGGTATACGTTTGACTCACGGGCACGGTAGTCACCGCCCTTGACGGTGTCGTAGAACAGACGGTATACGGAGTCGCCGTCGTTCTGATAGTTCTTGGCGGCATTGATACCACCCTGGGCTGCGATGGAGTGTGCGCGGCGCGGGGAGTCCTGGATGCAGAAGTTGAGCACGTGGAAACCCATCTCTCCGAGAGAGGCGGCTGCACTGGCGCCGGCAAGACCGGTACCCACGACGATAACGTCGAGTTTGAGTTTGTTCTTCGGGTTCACCAGACGCTGGTGAGCTTTATAGTTGGTCCACTTCTCGGCCACGGGGCCTTCGGGGATTCTTGAATTTATTGTCTTAGCCATAATGTGCAATTATGTATGTGATGGATGTTGTACGTTTTGTTAGCAGCAACCGAGGCTGGGGGCGCAGTGGAATGCGAAGGCAAGCACTACAACGAGGAAACCGAGCATCAGCAGTGTGGAGTATACCAGACCGATGACCTTCCAGCGCTGGAACCATACCTTGCCGTTCCATCCGAAGGTCTGCATGGCGCTCCAGAAACCGTGGCTCAGGTGGAACCACAGGGCTACCAGCCATACGATGTAGAGCACGACGTAAACGGGATTGGCAAACGTCTGCTTGATGTACTCAAAACCGTCGGCGGGGTCGATGGCGGTGTGCATGCCCACCAGTTCGGCGAACATCATGTTGTACCAGAAATTCCAGAAGTGCAGCAACAGACCGAGCAGCACGATAATGCCGAGCACGAGCATGTTCTGCGAAGCCCACTCTACCTTGGCGGGACGGTCTACCACGTCGTAGCGCTCGCTACCGCGGGCGGCACGGTTCTGACGGGTCAGCCAGAAAGCGTAGAAGATGTGCACCACGGCCAGGAAGGCCAGGCCCATCGTAGCCACTACGGCATACCAGTTGGCGCCGAGAAACTCGCAAATCATGTTGTACGCTTCCCCAGAGATGAGGGCCGCAACGTTCATTGACATGTGGAATGTCAGGAATAAGATAAGCGCAATGCCCGTGACAGACATCACCACCTTCTTACCGATGGAAGAATTGATTAACCACATAAATGATTGTAATTTAATTATTTAACTGTTAGATTTATTGATTTGTCTTTTTCCTTCACGGCAAACGACACGGTGCCTGCCATGGAAACAATACTTTATAATAGGTATTTTCCATGTCTTAGTGACTGCAAAAATACTATATTTTAATGATAAAACAAGCGAAAGCCAAGATAAAATCAATTTTATTTCCTAATTTTGTACGAGAAAATTTTCACGCTTCTTTATGCAATTATTTTACGATGTACTTGTCATCGGAGGAGGCCACGCCGGATGCGAAGCGGCGGCGGCCGCCGCCAATATGGGCGCGCGCACTTGCCTCGTCACGATGGACATGAACAAGATAGGGCAGATGAGCTGCAACCCGGCCGTGGGAGGCATCGCCAAAGGACAGATCGTACGCGAAATCGATGCCCTCGGCGGACAGATGGGACTCGTCACCGACGCCACCGCCATACAGTTTCGTATGCTCAACCGCGGCAAGGGTCCCGCCGTATGGAGCCCCCGCGCACAGTGCGACCGTATGCGCTTCATCGAAGCGTGGCGCAAGACGCTCGACCGCACCGAGCGGCTCGACATCTGGCAGGACGAGGCACGCGAGCTCATCGTCGAAGACGGACGCGCCGCCGGCGTGCGCACCGTATGGGGTGCCGAACTGCGGGCCGGGGCGGTGATTGTCACCGCCGGAACGTTTCTCAACGGCCTCATGCACATCGGACGCCGTATGGTGCCAGGAGGACGCTGCGCCGAACCGGCCGTGCCGGAGTTCAGCGAGAGCATCGCCGCACACGGCATACAGAAGTACCGCATGAAGACGGGCACCCCGGTACGCATCGACCGCCGAAGCGTACACTTCGAGGAGATGGAGGAGCAGCCCGGCGAGAACGACTTCCACCGGTTCAGTTATATGAGCAGCGCACGCCCCCTGCGCCAACTGCCCTGCTGGACGTGCTACACCAACCGCGCCGTACACGACACCCTGCGCTCACGCATGGAAGACTCGCCCCTCTTCAACGGACAGATACAGTCTACCGGACCGCGCTATTGCCCGTCCATCGAGACCAAACTGGTCACCTTCCCCGACAAAGACCAGCATCCGCTCTTCCTCGAACCTGAAGGCGAGGATACCAACGAGATGTACCTCAACGGATTTTCTTCCTCCATGCCGATGGAGACCCAACTCGAGGCGCTGCGGCACATCTCCGCCTTCCGCGACCTGCGCGTCTACCGTCCGGGCTACGCCATAGAGTACGACTATTTCGACCCGACCCAACTCTACCCCTCACTCGAGTCGAAGATGGTGGCCGGACTCTACTTCGCCGGACAGGTCAACGGCACCACCGGCTATGAAGAAGCCGGCGGACAGGGCACCATGGCGGGCATCAACGCCGCCCTGCGCTCGGCCGGAAGCGACCCCTACATCATGAAGCGCGACGAGGGATATCTCGGCGTACTCATCGACGACCTCACCACCAAGGGGGTGGACGAGCCTTACCGCATGTTCACCTCACGCGCCGAATACCGCATACTGCTCCGTCAGGACAACGCCGACGCCCGTCTCACCGAACAGGGCTACCGCCTCGGTATCGTGCGCCGCGACCGCTACGACCACTGGATGACCAAGAAGGCCGCCATCGAGCGCATCACCCGTTTTTGCACCGGTACGCAGGTCAAGCCGCGCGAGGTGAACGATGCCCTCGAGCGGCTCGGCACCACCCCACTCCACTCCGGCTGCACCGTGGCCGACCTTGTGGCCCGTCCGCAACTCTCGCTCGCCGCACTCGCCGGCATCATCCCCGGACTGCAGTCCGTGCTCGACAGTCCGGCCGACCGCCGCGACGAAATCGCCGAGGCCGCCGAGATCGGCATCAAGTACAAGGGGTATATCGAGCGCGAGCGTATCGTGGCCGACAAGATGCGGCGGCTCGAAGACATCCGCATACGGGGACACTTCGACTACGCCTCCATCCACGAGATCTCCACCGAGGGCAGACAAAAACTGCAGCGCATCGATCCCGAGACGCTTGCACAGGCCAGCCGCATACCCGGCGTCTCGCCGTCAGACATCAACGTGCTGCTCGTACTCATGCACCGATAGGCAAGTATGTACGCGCCGCCCTACACCCGGAGACACGCGGCATGGGGGGACGCGGCGTGTTCCACGTGAAACAAAAAGAATAAACAAACAACATTAATATACTGACAATGAACAACAAATTGCTGATGGACAATCTGCGCTGTATACCAGACTGGCCCATCAAGGGGGTCAACTTCCGTGACGTGACCACCCTCTTCAAGAATCCCGAGTGCATCAAAGAGATCAACCGCGAGATGATAGAACTCTACCGCGACAAGGGCATCACCAAAATCGTGGGCATCGAGTCGCGCGGATTCGTCATGTCCTCCGCCCTCGCCATCGAACTGGGCGCCGGCGTGGTACTCTGCCGCAAACCGGGCAAACTGCCCTGCGAAACCATCCAGCAGAGTTATGCCAAGGAGTATGGCGTCGATACCATCGAGATACACAAGGACGCCATCGAGGAAGGCGACGTGGTGCTTCTCCACGACGACCTGCTCGCCACCGGCGGCACGATGAAAGCGGCCTGCGACCTCGTCAAGAAGTTCAAGCCGAAGAAGGTATACTGCAACTTCATCATCGAGCTCATCAACGAGAACCTCAACGGCCGTTCGCATTTCGACGACGACATCGAGGTGACCTCCCTGCTGCAAGTGTAGACCGGGTTCTTCCCCACCCCACACGCACACCGGATTCACCGCAACCGACACCCACCGAAAAGCCCCGTAAGCCGCACCCGCCGCCTATGGGGTTTTTCAGTAACAGACCACTTGCGAGACCAAGCGCAACCGCCGCCAATGCCACCGACCACAGAAGCGGTGACACCGACCGAAACCGCAGAACGTGAAACGTGGAACAAGGTTTTAGTTTCACGTGAAACTTTAACCGCTAAAACATTTGTTTCTTAGCAACTTACGCACATGACCAAAGAAGAAAACACCGCCCGCCTGGAGCGTCTGAAGAACATTGTACTCAACATGCCCGACCGCCCGGGCAGTTACCAGTTCTACGACCGCGACCACACCATCATCTACGTAGGCAAGGCCAAGAGTCTGAAGAAGCGCGTATCCTCGTACTTCCACAAGGAGGTCGACCGCTACAAGACCAAGGTACTCGTCTCCAAGATCTGCGACATCTCCTACACCGTGGTCAATTCGGAGGAAGACGCACTCCTGCTCGAAAACAGTCTCATCAAGAAGTACAACCCCCGCTACAACATCCTGCTCAAGGACGGCAAGACCTACCCGAGCATCTGCGTCACCAACGAGCGGTATCCCCGCATCTTCAAGACCCGGACCATCAACCGCAAGTACGGCACCTTCTTCGGACCCTACCCTCACCAAGGGAGCATGTACGCCATGCTCGACCTCATCAAGAGCCTCTACCACCCGCGCACATGCCGCCTGCCGCTTTCGGCCGAAACCATCGCTCAGGGCAAGTACAAGCCTTGCCTGGAATACCACATACACAACTGCGGTGCGCCCTGTATCGGGCGGCAGTCGTACGAGGACTACGCCGCCAATATCGCCGCCGCCCGCGAGATACTCAAGGGCAACACCCGCGAGGTGTGCCGCCACATCTACGATGAAATGCTCCGAAAGGCCGAAGAGCTCAAGTTTGAGGAAGCCGAAGAACTCAAGCGCAAGTACGTCCTCATCGACGGATATTGCGCCAAGAGCGAGGTGGTGAGCCACACCATCACCGATGTCGATGTCTTTTCGATCGACGATTCCGACGACCGCCGCGATGCTTTCGTCAATTATATCCATGTGCGCAACGGCACGGTCAACCAGAGTTTCACCTTCGAGTACAAGCGCCGCCTCGACGAGTCTGACGAGGACGTGCTCATCACCGCCATACCCGAGATACGCGAACGCTACCACAGCACGGCCCGCGAGATCATCGTGCCCTTCGAGATGGAGTGGCACCTCAAGGACGCTGTCTTCACCATACCGCAGCGCGGCGACAAGCGCCATCTGCTCGACCTATCGCTGATGAACTGCCGGCAGTACCGGTTCGACCGCCTCAAACAGGCCGAAAAACTCAATCCCGAGCAAAAGCAGACCCGCCTCATGCGCGAACTGCAGAACAAGCTCCACCTGCCCAAACTGCCCTACACCATCGAGTGTTTCGACAACTCCAACATCTCGGGCACCGATGCCGTGGCGGGATGCGTCGTGTTCCGGGCGATGAAACCCTCAAAAAAGGACTACCGCAAGTACAATATCCGCACCGTCACCGGACCCGACGACTACGCCTCGATGCAGGAGGTGGTGCGCCGCCGCTACTCGCGCATGATAGAGGAAGGCACACCCCTGCCCGACCTGATCGTGACCGACGGCGGACTGGGCCAGATGAGCGTCGTGCGCAGTGTCGTGGAGGACGAGCTGGGGCTCGACATCCCCATCGCCGGACTCGCCAAGAACGACCGCCACCGCACCAACGAACTGCTCTACGGCAACCCTCCGCAGACCATCGGACTGCCTACCGACAGCGAACTCTTCCACGCCCTCACCCGGCTGCAGGACGAGGTACACCGCTACGCCATCTCCTTCCACCGCGACAAACGCTCCAAGCACGCCCTCCATAGCACCCTCGACGACATACCGGGCATCGGGCCGAAGACACGCGACGCGCTCATCACCGCCTTCCATACCGTCGCACGTCTGCGGGAGGCCACAGAAGTCCAAATCGCCGCCGTCATCGGTCCGGCCAAGGCAAAGGCCGTCACCGCCCATTTCAGCGCGTCAGCGGGCACGGAAAAGGCCGGAAACAAAGCGGAATGACAAGGCCGCGAAGTCCACACCGGATAAAAATCGTACCCCACACCGCCACCTTCACGAAAAAAACCGTACATTTGTAGAGCAATAAAACAACTTTCACAGAAGAGACATACATTATGAGAACCGTCATACAACGTGTCACCCATGCCTCCGTGACCATCGGCGGAACGCTGAAATCATCGATAGCCCACGGTCTGCTCCTCCTGCTCGGCGTGGAGGAGGGAGACACCGAAGCCGACATCGACTGGCTTGTGCGCAAGGTGGCCGCCCTCCGCATCTTCGACGATGAGAACGGCGTGATGAACCGCTCCGTGACCGACATTGCAGGCGAGATACTCGTCGTGAGCCAGTTTACGCTCTACGCCTCCACCAAGAAGGGCAACCGCCCGTCATGGCTACGCGCCGCCCGCCACGAGATCTCCATCCCGCTCTACGAGCAGTTCTGCGCCAAGTTGTCGGCGGCCGTCGGCCATCCGGTGGCCACGGGCGAATTCGGAGCCGACATGCAGGTAGAACTGCTCAACGACGGCCCCGTCACCATCTGCATCGACACCAAAAACAAGGAATAGCCGCGCAGATATTACCCCTCTCCGCGCAGACCTTTTTCTTCTACCCTAACCTCTTCCCCACCATGCCACACGACAACCTCAAAGACATCGCCCAAGACACCCCCCACGACATCACCCTCAACGAGGCGCAGCAGCGCATCGACCAATGGATCAGGACCTACGGTGTGCGCTACTTTTCCGAACTCACCAATATGGCCTGCCTCACCGAGGAGGTGGGCGAACTGGCCCGCATCATGGCCCGCCGCTACGGCGACCAGAGTTTCAAGGCGGGCGAAAGCCACGACCCCTCCGAAGAGATGGCCGACATCCTTTGGGTTCTCATCTGCCTGGCCAACCAGACAGGCGTCAACCTCACCGAAGCCCTCGAAAAAAGTTTCGAAAAGAAGACCCGGCGCGACGCCGACCGACACCGCAACAACCCCAAACTCGTTGGCGGAAAATAATAGAGTCCTGTAGGGACCAGATTACGCAAACAATTCCATGGCAAATAGAGTTCCGAAGGGTGACAGATTATAGGATTGATTCCAAGTAGAAGAAGTCCCGTAGGGACGACAGATTATAGGATAGGGGCTTGCCCCTATCTCAACCATTGTCACAAAACATTGCCCCTGTAGGGGGCGCATAATTCAAAAAACGAAACAAAAAAACATACAAACAACAATGGGAATCATCAAAGACGAACTGCTCCGCGAGCAGAACAACCAGGGCCAGTCGCCCTCCAAGTACGAAGAAGCCTTCACCAAGTACAATCTCGAAGTCGACGACGCCAAAGTACGCGAGGCCGTGCATGCCATCATCGCCGAAAAGGTGCATGAAAACGACACCCCCGAGGTCAAGAAATTCCTCATGGGCAGCATCGAACTGACCACCCTCAAGACCACCGATTCAGAGACGAGCGTGCTGGCCTTCACCGAGCGTGTCAACCAGTTTGACGCCACCTACCCCGACCTGCCCCACGTGGCCACCATCTGCGTCTATCCGTGCTACGCCAGCGTGGTCAGCCAGTCGCTCGAGGTCGACGGCGTAGAGATAGCCTGCGTGTCGGGCTCGTTCCCCTCCTCCCAGGCCCTCATCGAGGTGAAGGTGGCCGAGACCGCCCTGGCCATCAAGGACGGCGCCACCGAGATCGATATCGTCATGCCCGTGGGCAAGTTCCTCAGCGGCGACTATGAGGGTGTAGCCGATGAAATCAGCGAACTCAAGTCTACCTGCGGTGACCACGCCATGAAGGTCATCCTCGAGACCGGCGACCTTGTCACGGCCTCCAATATCAAGCGTGCCTCCATCCTGGCCATGTATGCCGGTGCCGACTATATCAAGACCTCCACGGGCAAGGAGAAGATCTCCGCCACGCCCGAGGCTGCCTACGTCATGTGCCAGGCCATCAAGGAATACTACGACGAGACCGGCATACAGATCGGTTTCAAGCCCGCCGGCGGCATCAATACCGTCATGGACGCCATCATCTACTACACCATCGTCAAGGAAGTGCTGGGCGAAAAGTGGCTCACCAACCGCTGGTTCCGCATCGGCACCAGCCGCCTGGCCAACCTCCTGCTCAGCGAGATAGAAGGTGAGGAAGTGAAGTTTTTTTGAGACGGTGAGGGTCCCGTAGGGTGTTCAAAAATCCCATAGGTACAAACACAAACACAGAAAATTTGTGCGGATTTCCACATCCGACGAGTCCCGTAGGGACGACATATACAGGATAGGGGCTTGCCCCTATCTCAACACGTCATTACAAACGTTGCCCCTGTAGGGGGCGCATAGTTCAACCTTTGCGAGAAATTGAATTATGCGCCCCTTACAGGGGCAATTTATTGGGTATCAATAAAAAACGTAGGGGTCGCTCGACTTTGTCGCTTGCATCAGCAAGAAACCCCTACGCTATAATCTGTCGTCCCTACGGGACTCGCATGTTGCAATACTTTTACCAGACACCAATATTTCCCTTATTTCTTCCTCTCAATCACATAGTCGAGATACGCTCCGAGCGCCTGGCGCACGTCGTCGCTCTTCACATACTTGTCGATGAAGGCACGGGCACTGTCGTGGTATTCCCACATCCGCCGCTCGGCGTAGCCGATGCCGCCCTGCTCCTTGGTATAGGCCACAAGAGAGGCAATCTCTTCGGGGGTGACGGTGTGTTCCTTCACCTTGAAGGCCAGGGTGCGCATGTGTTCGTCACCGCCATTGTTGACGGCATAGATCACGGGCAGGGTAAGTTTGCCCTCGGCCATATCGTTGCCGGTGGGCTTGCCGATGTCGGCGGAGTCGTAGTAGTCGAAGATGTCGTCGCGTATCTGGAAGACGATGCCGAGGTCCTGGCCGAACTTCTTGGCGGCCTCCACCTCCTCCTCCGTCGCACCGGCCGAGAGCGCGCCGATGCCGGCACAGGCCTCGAAGAGGGCCGCCGTCTTCTGCTTGATTACCTCGTAGTACACCTCCTCGGAGATGTCGTTGCGGCGGATGTTGGAGAGTTGCAGTATCTCGCCGTCAGAGAGCGTCCGGCCTAGTTCGGCCAGATAGCGCACGATGCGCTCCGAGTGGGTGTACGACACGCTGAGCAGGGCCGTCGAGAGGATATAGTCGCCCACGAGCACGGCCACCTTGTTGTCGTAGGTAGCGTTGACCGAAGCCTGTCCGCGGCGCTCACTGCTTTCGTCTACCACATCGTCGTGTACGAGCGAGGCCGTGTGCAGCAGTTCGAGACCCACGGCGGCGTGCTGCGTCACCTCGTTGACCGAACCGAAATTCTTGGCCGTCAGCAGGATGAGCATCGGCCGCATGCGCTTGCCGGCACGCTGCCGGATATGGGCAAGGGCACTGCCCAGCATACCGTCCTCATGGGAGAGCGACTGGGTGAAGAGCGTATTGAAGTCGGCCAGCTCGGCCGTGATGGGTTGTTTGATGGTAGACAGAAAGTCCATAACGCGAATAAATATTTGACACAAAATTAAGGATTTTATCGGGATAAACCGAGGGATTTTTCGTAATTTTACACTTTCCGTGGGCCTACCGCCCCCGTACCCCCTTCATCCACCTCGGCGCACCGCCCCACCCTGCGCCCATAGCACACACACAACAATGGACAAACTCTTTCTTATCGACGCCTACGCGCTGATATACCGGTCTTACTACGCGTTCATCAAAAATCCGCGCATCAACTCCAAGGGCATGAACACCTCTGCCGTGCTCGGTTTTGTCAACACCCTCCACGAGATCATCACTAAGGAGCGCCCCACCCATATCGGTGTGGCCTTCGACCACGGCAAGACCTTCCGCGACGAGGCTTACCCGCAGTACAAGGCGCAGCGCGAGGAGACCCCCGAGGATATCCGTACCTCGGTGCCTGTCATCAAGCGCGTCATCGAGGCCATGCACATCCCTGCCCTGCAGGTCGACGGGTTTGAGGCCGACGACGTCATCGGCACGCTCGCCACCCTCGCCGGCAAGGCCGGCATCGAGACCTACATGCTCACGCCCGACAAGGACTACGGCCAACTCGTGGCCGACAATGTCTACATCTTCCGTCCACGCCACGGCGGCGGCTATGAGAAGATGGGACCGGCGGAGGTCACCGCCAAGTACGGGCTCACCTCCCCCGCCCAGGTCATCGACCTGCTGGCGCTCATGGGCGACTCGGCCGACAACTTCCCCGGCTGTCCCGGCGTAGGCGAGAAGACCGCCGTGAAACTCCTCACCCAGTTTGGCGACATCGACACCATGCTCACCCGCACCGCCGAGATCAAAGGCAAACTCCGCGAGAAGGTCGAGGGCGCCGTCGACGATATCCGCATGTCGCGCTTCCTGGCCACCATCCGCACCGACGTACCCATCGACCTCAACCTCGACACGCTCCGGCTCGACACACCCGACGAGACGGCACTGCGCGAAATCTTCACCGAACTCGAGTTCAAGAGCCTCGCCGACAAGTTTTTCAACAAAACTGAAACAAAGCAAAAAAAAGTTAATCAGCAACTCTCGTTTTTCGACGAAATTCCGGCCGACGGGCAGGAAGAACAGAAAATCACGAGTTTTGAGACACTTGAAACCACCCCTCACAAATACCAACTCGTTGAAAGCGAAGAAGATATACGCCATCTTGTTGACTATATCTTGACAAAACAAATTCTCAGTCTGGACACCGAGACCACTTCTACGCACGCCATCGACGCCGAACTTGTCGGATTGTCGTTCGCCGTTGAGCCTCACGAGGCTTTTTACGTGCCCGTTCCGGCCGATTGTCAAGAAGCGCAAACGATTGTTAATCTTTTCAAACCCGTCTACGAGCACCCCTCCATCCTCAAGGTCGGGCAGAACATGAAGTACGACATCGAGGTACTCTCGCGCTACGGCATCCGCCTGCAGGGCGAGATGTTCGACACGATGCTCGCCCACTACATCCTGCAACCCGAACTGCGTCACAACATGGACTACATGGCCGAGACGCTCCTCCACTATCAGACCATCCACATCGATGCCCTTATCGGTCCGCGCGGCAAGCAGCAGAAGAGCATGCGCGACCTTGCCCCCGCCGACGTGTGCGACTATGCCGCCGAGGATGCCGACATCACCCTCCGCCTCTATCATGTGCTGCGGCAGCAGTTGCCCGAGAAGGAGGCCGAGCGGCTGATGCACGACATCGAGATGCCCCTCGTGCCCGTGCTGGCCGACATGGAGACCCACGGCGTGCGGCTCGACACCGAAGCCCTCTCGTCGGTATCGGCCACGCTCACCGCCCGGCTCCACGACCTCGAGCAGAAGATCTACAGCGAGGCAGGGACCGAGTTCAATATTGCCTCGCCCAAGCAGGTCGGCGACATACTCTTCGGCCAGATGCACATCGTGGAGAAGCCCAAGAAGACCAAGACCGGACAGTACGTCACCTCCGAGGAGGTGCTCCAGCAGCTCGCCCACAAAGCCCCCATCGTGGGCAATATCCTCGCCCACCGCGGACTGAAGAAGTTGCTCGGCACCTACGTCGATGCCCTGCCGCGACTGGTCAATCCCCGCACGGGCCACATCCACACCTCGTTCAACCAGGCCGTCACCGCCACCGGCCGCCTCTCCTCCTCCGACCCCAACCTGCAAAACATTCCCGTGCGCGGCGAGGACGGCAAGGAGATACGCCGCTGCTTTGTACCCGAGGACGGGTGCCTCTTCTTCTCGGCCGACTACTCGCAGATCGAACTGCGCGTCATGGCCCACCTTTCGGGCGACGAGAACATGATCGAAGCCTTCCGCGAGGGACACGACATACACGCCGCCACCGCCGCCAAGATCTACCGCAAACCCATCGGCGAGGTGACGCGCGACGAGCGCACCAAGGCCAAGCGGGCCAACTTCGGCATCATCTACGGCATCACCGTCTTCGGCCTGGCCGAGCGGCTCGACATCAGCCGTGACGAGGCCAAGGCACTCATCGACGGCTACTTCGAGACCTTCCCGCGGGTACGCGACTACATGGAGCAGGCCAAGGAGACGGCCCGCGCAAAAGGCTACGCCGAGACCCTCTTCCACCGCCGCCGCTATCTGCCCGACATCACCTCGCGCAACGCCACCGTGCGCAACTTCGCCGAGCGCAATGCCATCAACGCCCCCATACAGGGTTCGGCGGCCGACATCATCAAGATCGCCATGGCCCGCATCCACCGCCGTTTTGCCGAGGAAGGCCTGCGCTCGAAGATGATTCTCCAAGTGCACGACGAACTCAATTTCTCCGTCCTTCCTGAAGAGAAGGAGCGCGTCGAGCAGATTGTCCTCGCCGAGATGCAGGGTGCCTACCCCCTGAGCGTCCCCCTCGTGGCCGACTCCGGATGGGGCGCCAACTGGCTGGAGGCCCATTGACGGGATCCGGCACGGTTTTTCAGCGGTTTTTCAGCACGCACATTGCGATTTTTTTGTCCGCAAAAATGAAATAGTACAAAGGCCTTGTACGGTCGCTACAAAGGCTTTGTACGGATGCTACAAGGGCCTTGTACGAACCGTACAAGGCCCTTGTAGCAATCGGAGGAAAATCGATGGGGATAAGGAAGGGGTATGCGCAAAAAAATTCGCAAGTGTGAGTCCCGTAGGGACATGCACAAACAACGAGTCCCGTAGGGACGACATTGTATAGGGTAGGGGTTTACCCCTACCTCTAACGGCAACGCTAAACATTGCCCCTGTAGGGGGCGCATATTTCAACCCATGCGAGAAATTGAATTATGCGCCCCTTACAGGGGCAACTTGTTGGGTATGAACAAAATGGTAGGGGTAAACCCCTACCCTATACAATGTCGCCCCTACGGGGCTTGGCGTGCCGGGGCGTCGTTTCCTACGGGGCTTGGCGTGCCGGGGCGTCGTTTCCTACGGGGCTTGGCGTGCCGGACATCGTTTTCATACGGGGTTTGGCGTGCCGGACATCGTTTTCATACGGGGTTTGGCGTGCCGGGTCATGGTTTATCACTGCAACGCCCCCTTCGGGGCTTGGCACCCATTTATTTCTCCCCTACCCTTTTGTTTGTTTTGCTTCTTTGCCGCACGATGGTCACGCCATGTGAGGGCGTAGCGAGGCGGCGGCCGGTGAGGTCGTAGTATTCGGGGAGGGCGGTGGTGTCGGAGGTGGAGACGGAGGAGATGCCGGTGGCGTCGCCTACATAGATGACGGGTGCGTCGGCAACGGTCATCGGGGTGATGGTCTCGTCGTAGATCTGCCCGGAGACGGTGATGCGGTAGCGGTGGCCCGCCTGGAAGTGCTTGGAGGTGACGGGCAGGTCGTAGTCGGCCTTGGCCACCTCGCCGGGATAGATGAGAAGGGTGTCGGTGCGGGCGAAGGCCTCCTCGGTGCCCGACTCAAGGTCGGTGCAGTTGAAGCGCACGGTACCCTCGAAGCGCAGCGGTGAGGTCTGCTCCAGTCGCACGGCGGTGGAGAGGGTCTTGCCGAGGATGACCGAGGAGGAGGCGGGGGTGAGGGTGGCCTGCACGTCGGCCACGTTGAGGTCGTCGATGTAGTAGAAGGTGGCGGCATCCGAGGTTTTTCTCAGGGCCAGGGAGTAGACGCCCGTATCGGGGCGGCCCTGCATCCACTCGTCGAAGGAGGTGCCGTCGCGGCGGGTGTTGCACGACTCCACCTTCACGCGGTAGTGTCCGTCGGGCAGGGCGGCGAGCGTCTGTCGCGAGAGGTCAAACCACGGTTGGGCGTAGCCGTTGGTCGAGGGCGGAGTGTTGGTGATGGAAGCGGTCTGCGCCTCGCCGAGAGAGGTGATATACTCGCCGGTTTCCACGTCGTAGAGACCGAGGCGCACCTTGCCGTTGAAGGGGTGGTCGTAGTCCATCGAGAGGTAGAGCACATAGACCGAGAGCGACACGGCCGTGCGTGTGGAGGTCTGTTTCAGTTGCACGGTATATTCCTCCTTTTCGGAGTAGACGGCGTCGTAGATGCCGATAGCGCCGTAGTAGAGGTCGTTCTGCCGCTCGGTGAAGGCCGCTCCGCTGCGGTCGGGCGTGAGGGTGACCATGCGGTGGGCGTAGCGGTAGTCTTCGGTGTCGCCAAGGTGTCCCATGCGGAAGTAGCCGTCGCCGTAGCCGCCCCATCCCCAGTTGATGTGGAGGTAGCCGTCGGCGTCAAAGCCGTCGGCCACGAATGCGTGGGCCGTGCTGGAGGTCTCGCCGCAGATCATCACCGGGCGGGCGGCCCGCAGTTCGTCGAGCAGACGGGTGTACCACTCGCGGCCCAGCACATCGTGGGCGTAGACGTGGGCCTCGTAGCCGAAATGTTCGCCGAGGGCGTTGGGCGCATCGGTCTCGTATGCCCCCGTGGCCGTGGCCGAGTAGGAGGCGTGCATCACGGCACCGAGGTCGCGCATGAGCAGGGCCACGGCGTTGCCTTGGGCGGTGGTGTACTGTCCGCGGACGTAGGCATCGAGCATGGCGTTCCAGTCGTAGGCAGACTGTGTGAGGTCGTAGGTGACGGTCTTCTGGTCGCAGTTGGGCACGCTGTGGGTGACGGTGCCCGATCCGGTGACGGGCCACTCGTGGTAGTTCATGATCTGTGCCAGGGCCGTCTGCACACATCCCGTGTAGGTAGCGCGTCCGGAGACGGTGGGCGTGTAGTTGTTGTAGGGAGCGGTCTGGTTCCAGGTGGTGGTGAGCAGCGGTTCTACCGTACCTTCTACGGCGAGGGCCTGCCGCGGAGCCACGGGCAGGTCGCTGCCGCGTGCGGCGGCGATATCGGCGGCGGTGAGCGAGAGCCATGCCGAGAGTGCGGGCGGCAGGTTGTCGCCATCTATGGTGCCCGTGCGACTGTAGCCCAGCACGCTGCCCACGCAGTCGTCGCCGGGGATGAGCACGAAGCCCTGTCCGCGGACATCATTGAAGAGATAGACATCGGCCATGCCGCCGCCGTCGGCTTTCACCTTGATGGTCTGACGGGCGGCATCGGTCTGCGGAGCGAGGCTCACGTAGCCGGCGGCGATGGTGCGGGCTTCGGCGGGGGTGACCGTCTTGGCCTCGGTCGCGGCAGAGAGTGTGAGTACGGCCGCGAGAAGAAGGAGCGTAGATTTTCGCATTGTTGGTTTGATGGTTGCCGGTGGATTTTTTCGGGTCCACCATAATGAAAGGAATAGTACGGGTGCAAAGGTACAAAAATATTGTGGGGGAGAAGACGTGAAAGGCGGGGTGTTCGGAATCGGACGAAAATTATTGGTGTCCGGTAGAAAAATATCGCAAATGGTGAGTCCCGTAGGGAATGTTTCGTAAGCGTGAGCCCCTACGGGACTCCCTAAATGCACTTCCGCCATATTCCTCCATATAATACTGTTCCTCATGTTTATCCACCTTGTTTTTACCATCATTTAGGATGATTTTTTGTAATTTTGCAAGGTAAATCGACTGTAATCCGACAAAAGAAATTTATATACGTTTATTATTCATCAATCATCACAAAATCACAGTACTTTATGAAAAGAAGACTTTCTTTACTTTTGTGTGCACTGCTGGCCCTCGGGTCTGCCGGTGCCGCAAAGGCTCAGTCTGTCGTGAGTGATGCCGACAAGGGCTATCTCAGCGGAGTCGTGCGTGTGAAGTTGCAGCCCGAGTTGGCCAGCCGCATGCAGACCGCCACGTTGCCCTCGGTGCAGACCAAGGGCGTGCAGTCGTCCTTCCTGCGCACAGGCATCACCGCTTTCGACCGTGTGAGCCAGAAGGCCAAGGCCGTCAGGATGACGCGCGTCTTCCCCGAGGCAGGCAAGTATGAGGCCCGCCACAAGGAGTTCGGCCTCGACCTGTGGTACACCATCTCCTATGAGGAGACGGGCATGACGGCCGCCGAGGTGAGCAACCTCTACAAAGCCGTACCCGGCGTGACCTACGCCGAGCGTGTACCCGTGGCCAAGTTGGTGGGCGGCGAGAAGTTCCGCCCCATCACGCCCGACGACATGGCGCGTGCCGCCAAGTCGGCCGCCACGATGCCCTTCAACGACCCCCTGCTCAAGAGCCAGTGGCACTACAGCAACGACGGTTCGATGACCGGTGCCAAGAAGGGTGCCGACGCCAACATCTTCAAGGCCTGGGAGACCGGTGTGACCGGATCGCAGGACGTGCTGGTGGCCATCATCGACGGCGGTTTCCAGGTAGACCACCCCGACCTGAAGGACAATGTCTGGATCAATGAGGCCGAGCTCAACGGCAAGCCCGGTGTCGACGACGACGGCGACGGCTATGTCGACGACATCTACGGCTACAACTTTGTCACCCTCTCCTCCGACATCAGCGCCCACACCCACGGTACCCACGTGGCCGGAACGGTAGGCGCCACCAACGGCAACGGCATCGGTGTATGCGGTGTGGCCGGAGGTACAGGCGGCCAGGGCGGTGTCAAGATGATGGTCTGCCAGGTGTTCGACTCCCGCGTGAGCAGCAGTGTCGATGCCGACTTCGGCGCGGCCCTCGTCTACGCAGCCGACCAGGGTGCCAGCATCGCCCAGTGTTCGTGGGGCTACGCCACGGCCGATGTCGAGGACAAGACCGTGAGTGAGGCCGTGCGCTACTTCACCCAGTACGGCGGCGGCGACAAGATGAACGGCGGTCTGTGTATCTTCTCTGCGGGCAACACCGGCGAGGAGGGCAACTACTATCCCGGCTGCCTCGACGAGGTGGTGGCCGTCGGTGCCATGACCGCTGCCGGCACGCCCGCCTACTACTCTTCGCGCGGCAAGTGGGTCGACGTGACCGCTCCCGGCGGACTCATGGACGACGGCGAGCAGTACGGTGTGCTCAGCACCCTGCCCGGCGACACCTACGGATACAACGAGGGTACATCGATGGCCTGTCCGCACGTGTCGGGTATCGCCGCCCTCATCCTTTCGAAGTACGGCAACAAGAACTTCTCCAACGAGACGCTCCGCACGCTGCTCACCTCTTCGGTCAACGACCTCTACTCGAATGCCGACGCATCGTACCAGGGTCTCTTCGGTTCGGGCTATATCGATGCCTACAAGGCCCTGCAGGGCAAGGAAGGCTCTACGCCCGGTGCTGTGACCGACATGACGCTCACCCCCTCTCACGACGAGATTCTCGTAGAGTGGACCATCCCCGAGAGCGAGGAGCAGGTCATCGACCACCACGTGCTCTACTACAGCACGTCGCCCATCACCTCGGAGACCAACCTTGCGACACTGCCCTCGGCCGTGATCGACACCAAGTTCAAGTCGTCCGGCGACAAGATGCAGTACGAGCTGACCGGCCTCAAGGCGACCACCACCTACTACATGACCATGGTAGCCTACAACCGCTGGGGTACGGCCTCTGCCGCCTCTGCCGTGATGCAGGCCACGACCAATGCCGGTCCGACGGCCAAGGTATCCACCGCCACCATCTCGATGAATGTTGCCGCCGCCACATCGCCCACGGCCACCGGATCGTTTGACATCGCCAACACCGGCGAGGGACTGCTCAAGTACGAGCTCACCCACGCCACCAAGAAGGTAAGTTACGCCATGCGCTCCACATCGGGTGCCGTGATGCCCGGCCGCATCGTGCCCTTCTCGGGCAAGATGGAGACCGAGTCGGTAGCCGCCCACGAGGTGGTCAGCGCCGACTACCAAGCCCAGGAGTGGCCCAAGACGCTGGCTTACTACCAGTCGCTGCTCGGCTATATCGGCGAGAGCGACACGGAGTTGCCCAACGCCATGGCCCAGCGGTTCACCGTCGAGAAGGACTCTTTCCCCGACGGCTTCAATCTCACCGCCCTCAATATCGCCGGCAGTTACGGCGAGAACCCCACCATCGAGATTTACGGCGGCGCATCGTCCATATCGAAGGCCACGCTGCTCGAGACCGTCTCCTACGACTACTTCATCTTCGGTTCCGACGTACAGCTCAACGAGCAGCTCTACTTCGCCCCCGGCGAGAGTTTCTGGGTAGTCGTCAAGTTCGCCGCCGGACAGAATCGTCCCCTCTGCGCCGCCAAGAGCATCAAGGACGGCATGCAGCAGAACAGTTTCTACAGTTCTGACGACGGTGCCACCTGGACCCAGCTCAGCGAGGTGGTCAAGGACGGCAACTTCTCCAAGTACGCCGACGTGATGACCTGGGCCATCAAGGCCAAGAGCAAGAACCCCGACTGGAGCACCGTGCTGCAGCCCACGCCCAGCAGCGGCGAGGTACGCCCGGGAGAGACCCAGAAGGTCGCCCTGACCAACGACGGACAGAAACTGGTCAACGGTACCTACAACTTCAATATCCACGTCAAGACCAATGAGGCCGAGGCACAAGACCACGTCGTGCCCGTCACGCTCACCGTGTCCGGCTACAAGCCCGAGCCCACAAGCAAGCAGCTCACCGACTTCGGCAATCTGCTCGTAGGCCAGAGCAAGACCCTCTCCATCGAGATTGTCAACAACGGCTACGGACTCTTCGGCGGACAGTACGGCGCAGGCTTCTACCCCTACAACGGCGGTATCAAGACCACGTCAGACCAGTTTGACATATCCAAGGGTGCCAGCGCCGTCGCCGCCCGTTCTACCGGTACGGTCGATGTGACCTTCAAGCCCACCAAGGCCGGCGACTTCAGTTCGACCATCACCCTGACCGACAAGGACAAGAACACGTACTCCTTCGTGGTGCGCGGCTCGGCCACCGAACCCGCCAAGCTCGCCCTCGACAAGGACTCCTACGACTTCGGCGACCTTGAGGCCGGCGGCGACAAGAAGACCGCCACCTTCACGCTGACCAACAACGGCAAGTACCCGCTGCAGTACATCTTCCCCAAGTATTCTACCCAGAAGATAGAGGGCAGCACCGAGAAAGCCCACAAGTTCGGCTATACCTACATCTCCAACCTCGACGGCAGCGACGCCATCGCCTACTCCGAAGTGCCCACCCTGCCCGACGAGAAGGACATCACCTCGCAGTTCAGCGACAACAACTGGCTGTCGGGCCCCATCGACGTAGGTTTCAGTTTCCCCTTCTACGGCGAATACCACGACAAGATCTACATCACCTCGCACGGCGGCGTGTCGATGAACACCAAGAGCGGTACCATCGGCTGCTTTGTGCCCGAGGCATCGTGCATGTCGGGTCTGGGCTACATCTCGGCCTACGGCAACAGCGGCTACCCCGGCGCCTTCACCATGACGGCCAACAGCCGCGTGACCTACGGCCACAAGGACGGCCGCCTGTACATCGTGTTCAAGGACTGCGACGTGGTGGGCAATGACGGCTCGGCCCACGTCAGCCTCCACATGGTGCTCTGTCCCGACGGAAGCACCGAGATATACTACGACGACTACGACCCGACCACCATGCGCGACGACGGCATGCTGCTCTACGTAGGTGTGGTCGACGAGAACATCACCGACCCCTACACCCTGACCGACGCCGACCATGCCCGTGAGGGCGACAACGAACTGTACGCCAAGATACAGACCGGAACGGCCCTCAAGATTGTCGCTCCCGCCACCTCTATCGTCGACGCCCTCTCGAGCAGCGACGGCTATGTAGGCATCGGCGAGAGCAAGGACATCACCGTCACCGTGGCCGCAGGCGACGCCAACGACGCAGGTGCTACACAGTACAACCTCGTCATGCTCACCAACGACCCCGACGCTCCCTCTGTCAACCTCGCCCTCAAGGCCAACATCACCGGCGCAGGACTCACGCCCGCCCTCGGCGCTGACTCTACCGCAGTAGACTTCGGCCGCGTGTACCGCGGCAGCGACCAGACACGCTACGTCACGCTCCGCAACACCGGACGTGCAGCCGCCACCGTCGATGCCCTCACCTTCACCGGCAGCGCCTTCTCGCTCGGCGAAGAGGTACCGACCCCCTACACCATCGCCGCACACGGCAGCAAAGACCTCGCCGTCACCGTGGCCACCGCTGAGGAAGGCGCAGTAGAAGGCAGCCTCAAGGCCTCCTTCTCCGACGGCACCTCCGTCACCCTGCCCCTCGCGGCTACCGTCATCGGCGCTCCCGACATCACGCTCACACCCGCCGAGATGACCGTCACCACGACCTACGGCGTGGCCGTCGACACCACGTTCACCATCGCCAACGGCGGCAACGAGACCCTCACGGCCACCATCGCGCCCGACACGTGGTTCACGTTCGGCTCACCCCTGGCCCAGGACGGCAAGTCGTCGGTAGACTACACCTACAAGGCCAAGTCTGACGGCTACGACGTGGCCTGCGACTGGACCGACATCACCTCCGACTACGACGAGCACATGGCCTTGGAGTACTACTACGACAAGACCGACTACAAGGAGGTGACCCTGCCCTTCGCCTTCCCGTTCTACGGCAAGACGTACGACAAGATGTATATCTACAACACCGGATTCGTATCGTTCACCGCCCCGACCGAGGACTACAAGCAGTTCCCTGAGCCGCCGGCCGAACTGCCGTCGACCGACACGTTCTACAAGAACATCATCTGTCCGTTCTGGGGCAACCACTCCATGGCCTCCAACACCACCGACGGTGTCTACTACAAGGCCTACGACGACCACGCCGTGGTGACCTTCAAGAACTACGGCAACTCCGTGATGGTAGGCATGGACTTCCAGCTTGTCATCCGCAAGGACGGCACGTTCAAGTTCCTCTACGGACTGGAAGACGGCGGTATGTTTATCGGCGTATACGGTCTCTGCGGTATCATGAACGACGACTGCACCCGCGGCATCACGCCGAGCGACAGTTACATCAACCCCGGCAACGCCATCGAGTTCAGCCCCGTCATGCAGTACACCGTCGCTCCCTCATCGAGCATCGACGTACCCGTGACCGTCAAGGCCGACCAGCTGGCCGACACCTACTCCTACTCGCTCGACATCACCACCGACGTGCCCCACAAGGAGAAGAGCCCGCTGCCCGTCACCCTCGTGGTCAACGGCGAGAGCAAGCCCGTCTTCCCCGAGACGGTCACCATCGAGCAGGTAGCCGACCCGTACTACAACCCGTCGTACTGGGAGTTTGAGGTAGCCAACAACGGCACCCGCGCCTTCACCATCGACAATGTCACCTCGACCCTGTTCGACTTCGACATGTCGACCTACTCCTACGAGGCCATGCTCTACTACTGGGGCAAGAGCAGTGACGGCGGCGGCGACGTAGGCCCGCTCTCTGTCAAGCCCGCCTCTTCTTCCGACGAGTCTATGGGCTGGGTATCGTACAACCCCGGCGAGACCGCACCCATCACCGTAGGACTGGAGCCCGTGAAGTTCCGCATCATCTACTACAACGTAGCCGACGTGCAGAGCAAGAGCGTGCCCATGACCTTCACCGTCAGCGGACTCGACAAGGATGCCTACTCCTCGACCGTCAAGGTCAACATCACCCAGGCACCCGTGCTCACCTTCGACCGCGACAGCATCTACGTACAGAACGCCTCGGCCGACTACACCGGCAGCGAGACCGTCACGCTGAGTAACACCGGCAAGTACCCGATGACCTACTCGCTGCGTCTCGACCCCTCCGGCCACGACGAGGCCACTGAGAACGGCGGCGACGACCCGATGCCCGGCATCTCCGTCATGGCCGCACAGCCCGACGAGAGCCTCATCAAGTCGTTCCGCGACACCCACGCCGACCTCTTCGGCAAGAAGTCGCTCCTCAAGGCCGACGACGACGAGGCCTACATCTGGGATCTTCCCTCGGGCGGCGGATATACCAATTCGCTCTACTACCCCATCCTCAAGCCCGTCACCTCTGCCCGCGCCACCATCATCGGTACCGGCAGCAGCGCACTGAGCGACAACTTCTACGCCGCCACACGCTACACCGCACCCGCTGAAGGCTTCAACCTCACCCACCTCTACTTTGTAGGTACGGTAGGCGACCTGACCAATGTCGACATCGAGGCTACCGTCATTCTCGGCAGCGACGTGACGGCCAAGAAGAAGCAGATCGGCCACGGCAAGATACGTGTAGAGAAGGAAGAGAAGAGCAGCCAGACCGGAACGTACAACGGCCAGGCACGCATGCTCACCTTCGACAGCCCTGTCTACATCAATCCCGGCGACACCTTCTACGTCGTGCTGAAGTATCCCGCCGGATACGCCACCTCAGCCGTCATGGCTTCGAAGGACGGCGAGATGGAGACCAACCGCTACATGGCCTACCTCAACAGTTTCGGCGGATGGGTAGACATCGAGGAACTCTACGACGAGGCCTACTCCTACGGCGCGTTCGGCTACTTCATGAGCTGTATCGAGCATGAGGAGGGCGAGCCCTGGATCAAGATGCTCACCGACAAGACCGAAGGCACACTCCAGGTGGGCGAGACGCTCCCCGTGACCTTCCAGATGAAGTCGGCCGGCACCTACTTCGAGAAGGGCAACCAGGCCACTCTCGTGGTACACAGCAACGACCCGACACAGAAGGTAGTCAACTACCACATCACGCTCGACCGCAACGCCGCACCGACCGTCACCCTGCCCAAGGGCACACCGACCGTCAGCGAGGGCGACACCGTATACGTCAGCCTCACGGCCACCGATGCCGACGGCGACGACTACACCCTCTCGCTCAGCGACGACAGCGGCATCGCCTCCATCGCCACGGCCGAAGCCACCGACGGCACTTCTGACGCCACACTCGCCGACGGCACCGTCAGCGTCAAGGGCGGCAAGAACGCCACGATCGGCCTGCGCCTCGCACCCGGCTATGAGACCGCCGGCAACCACACCGCCACCATCGTCACCCTCGACGCAGGCGGCAACCGCCGCGAGACCGACCTCACCTACCATGTCGACCACAGCAACCGCGCCCCGATCTTCTACGGCGCCACATCCATCGACATCGTAGCCGGACAGACCACAGGCAAGTACGAGATCTACGACTTCTTCGAAGATCCCGACTACGACGACCTCGCCTTCACCGTCACCGTGGGCGACAGCCGCTACGCCGAGGTCTACACCTCCGAGACCGGATTCGTGCTTCAGGGCAAGCGCGTCGGCACGACCACCCTCACCCTGGCCGCCGCCGACACCACCGGTGCCAAGACCACAGCCGTCATCGACCTGCACGTCGTATCGGCCACCGGTATCGACGACGCCACCGTCGGCAAGGGCGACATCACCGTCAGCGACGACGCATCTGCCGTCACCATCGGCAAGGATGCCGACAAGGCCGTCATCTCGCTCTATGACAACGGCGGCAAGCTCATTGCCCGCGACGAGCTCCACGACGTCAAGGCCGGACAGACCGTCAGTCTCCCGACCGAGGGTCTCACACCCGGCGTCTACCACCTCACCGCCGATCTCGACGGCGAAGTGACGACAGTGAAGTTCGGCAAGAAGTAAAGCCCATCCTCATCCGGCCTCGCGCCGGTCACCGCAACGTGCGGCAGGACACACACTGGACAGTGGGCCTGCCGCACGTTTTTTTGTGGCGCATGGTGAAATGACACAACCGACGAGTCCTGTAGGGATTTTCGCAAGCGTGAGTCCCGTAGGGACGGCAGATTATAGCGTAGGGGTTTACCCCTACGTTTTTTATTGGTTTCCAATAAATTGCCCCTGTATGGGGCGCATAATTCAACCCTCACGAAATATTGAACTATGCGCCCCTTACAGGGGCATTGCTTGGGATAACCGTTGAGATAGGGGCAAGCCCTTATCCTATAATCTGCGCCCCTTACAGGGGCAATGATACCACACAACTATTCCCCCGCCCCCACACTTTGCAACCGGGTTGCACGACATTCTCCCTACCTTTGCACCCGAACAAGGACAAAAACATTGGCAGATATGACACATACCCACACCCACGGCTGCACCCCCACACACCATCATGAGCATCACCACGCCCATGAACACCATCACGGACACAACCACGACCACAACCACGCATGCGGATGTGGCTGCGGCCATGAAGAAGCGGAGGAGGGACTGCACCTCTGGCAGTTTATCCTCACCACTGTGATGCTCGCCGCCGGCATCATCGCCGGACACACGACACTTCCCGCCGCCCTCGCCACCCTGTGGGAGGGATGGGGCGAAGCCGTCTGGTACATCATCGCCTTCCTGCCCGTAGGACTCAGCGTCGTGCGCCAGGCCGTGAAGAACGCCGCCGGGGGCGATCCCTTCAGCGAGCATACGCTCATGAGCGTGGCCGCCATCGGCGCTTTCGCCATCGGCGAATATCCTGAGGCCGTGGCCGTCATGCTGCTCTACCAGATCGGCGAGGCCCTGCAAGACCGCGCCGTCGACCGCGCCCGCGACAACATACGCAGCCTGATGGCCCTCAGACCCGACCGTACACGCCTTGTCGCCGCCGACGGCACCGTCTCAGAGGCCGACCCCGAGACCGTCGCCGTAGGACAGACCATCGAGGTGCGCCCGGGCGAGCGGGTCGCCCTCGACGGCACGCTCATCACCCCCTCTGCCGCCTTCGACACGGCCGCCCTCACGGGCGAAGCCCAGCCCCGCACCATCGACACGGGCGGCGAGGTGATGGCCGGCATGATCGCCACGGCCGACACCGTGCGCCTGCGCGTCACCCGTCCTGCCGGAGAGTCGGCCGTGGCCCGCATCCTCGCCATGGTAGAGGATGCGTCGGCCCGCAAAGCGCCGACCGAACTGTTCATGCGGCGCTTCGCCCATATCTACACTCCCGCGGTGATGGCCATCGCCGTAGCCGTAGCCGTGCTGCCGTGGCTGCTCTCGCTGGCCGTGCCGACGGTAGACTATGCGTTGGCCACGTGGTTTCGCCGCGCCCTGGTTTTCCTCGTCATCTCCTGCCCCTGCGCCCTGGTCATCAGCATACCGCTCGGCTACTTCGCCGGCATCGGTGCCGCCTCGCGCCGCGGTATCCTCTTCAAGGGCGGTGACAGTATCGACCGGCTCTGCCGCATCGACACCGTAGCCTTCGACAAGACCGGAACGCTCACCACGGGCGAATTCACCGTGGTCCACACCGAGGGTCTCACCACCGACGACCTTGCCGCCGTAGCCGCCCTTGAGAGCGGCAGCAACCACCCCATCGCCCGCGCCATCGTAGCCTACGCCGCCGGCAAAGGCATCATGCCCGCAGCCGCAGCCGACCTGCACGATATCGCCGGCTACGGTGTGGAGAGCGGCCGGTGGCTCGCCGGAACGCTCCGCCTCATGCACGAGCGACATATCGACGTACCCGCATCCCTCGCCCGGGCCGACGGCACGATGGTCGCCGTGGCCCACGACGGACAGTACCGCGGTGTCATCCTTTTGGCTGACACGCCCAAGAGCGACGCCCGCCAGGCCCTTGCCGCCCTTGCTCCCCGCCGTACCGAGATACTCTCGGGCGACCGCCAGGCCCTCACCACCCGTCTGGCCGCCACCGTCGGCGCTACGGCCGCACACGGCGACCTGTTGCCCGGCGGCAAGGCCGACCATATAGAGGCGCTGCGCCGCGAGGGACACACCGTGGCCTTTGTGGGCGACGGCATCAACGACGCTCCCGCCCTTGCCGCCAGCGATGTGGGCATCGCCATGGGTGCGCTCGGGGCCGACACGGCCGTCGAGACGGCCGACGTGGTCATCGCCGACGATGCCCCGTCAAAGGTGGCCGAAGCCATCAGTCTAAGCCGCCGCACCCGCCGCATCGTAAACCAGAATATCGTCATGGCCATCTCTCTGAAACTCCTCGTCATGCTCTTCGGCCTCCTCGGATGGACCAACCTTTGGATGGCCGTCTTCGCCGACTCGGGCGTCGCCCTGCTCGCCGTGGCCAACTCCCTGCGCGTGTTCCGGGGCGGACGGAAATGAAAAACCCCAATGCCATCTGACGCAATATGGCGGACAACGCTTTGCATTGTCCGCCATATTTCGTATTTTTGCACTTCCACTACACACATCTCCATGACACATACCATCAACGAATACGAAATCATGGCGCCCGTAGGCTCCTACGAAAGCCTCGCCGCCGCCATACAGGCCGGAGCCGACAGCGTGTACTTCGGCGTGGAACAACTCAACATGCGTGCCCACTCGGCCAACCACTTCACCATCGACGACCTGCACGACATCGCCGCCACCGCCACCCAAAACGGCATCAAGACCTATCTCACGGTCAACACCATCATCTACGGCGAGGAGATCGCCCTCATGCACTCCATCATCGACGCCGCACGCCAGGCCGGCATCAGCGCCGTCATCGCCAGCGACGTGGCCGTCATGGACTACTGCAACCGCACGGGCATGGAGGTGCACCTCTCCACCCAACTCAATATCTCGAATATCGAGGCCCTGCGCTTCTACTCCCGCTTTGCCGACGTGGTGGTGCTGGCCCGCGAACTGCGCATGGACCAAGTGGCCGAAATCCACCGCCTGGCCGAGGAGGAACACATCTGCGGACCGTCCGGACGGCCCATACGCATCGAGATGTTCTGCCACGGCGCCCTCTGCATGGCCGTCAGCGGCAAGTGCTACCTCAGCCTCGACAACGCCGCACGGTCGGCCAACCGCGGCGAGTGCATGCAACTCTGCCGCCGCTCCTACACCGTCACCGACAACGAGACGGGCACGCAACTCGAGATCGACAACAAGTATGTCATGAGCCCCAAAGACCTCAAGACCATACGCTTCATCGACCGCATGATGGAGAGCGGCGTGCGCGTGTTCAAGATCGAAGGCCGCGCACGCGGACCGGAGTACGTCTACACCGTCGTCAAATGCTACAAGGAAGCCATCGCCGCCGTGCTCGACGGCACCTACACCGAGGAGCGCAAGGACGAGTGGGACGAACGGCTGGCCACCGTCTTCAACCGCGGATTCTGGGACGGATACTACCTCGGACAGCGACTCGGCGAGTGGAACTCCAACTACGGGTCGAACGCCACCGAGCGCAAGGTGTATGCCGGCAAGGGCATCAAGTATTTCTCCCGCCTGGGCGTAGCCGAATTTGCTGTCGAGGCCGCCGATATCGACAAGGGCGACCGCCTGCTCGTCACCGGACCGACCACGGGCGTGATGTACTTCGACGCCGACGAGATACGCTACGACCTGCAACCCGTAGACCGCGCCCTCAAGGGACAGCGCGTGTCGATACCCGTACCCGCCAAGGTACGCCCGAGCGACAAACTCTTCAAGATCGTGAAGACCGACAGACAGTAAACATTCCCCATTTCCCAATCCCCTATCCCCAATCCCCCATCCCCGAAACTCCGCCATGGACTATATCTTTGAAACCGAAATGGACGTGCGCGACTACGAGTGCGACATCCAGGGCATCGTCAACAATGCCAACTACCTGCACTACCTCGAGCATACGCGCCACCACTTTCTCGTATCGCGCGGCATCTCCTTCGCCGAACTCCACAACCGCGGCATCGATGCCGTCGTGGCCCGCATGAATCTGCAGTACAAGGCGCCGCTGCGCTGCGACGACCTCTTCCGCTCATGTCTCAACGTGCGCAAGGAAGGTCTGCGCTACGTCTTCTCGCAGGATATCTACCGCAAGGCAGACGGCAAACTGTCGCTCCGCGCCACCACCGAACTGGTATGCCTCATCAACGGACGGCTCGGACAGTCGCCCGAGTACGACGCCATCCTTCCCGAGAAAGACTGACACTTTTTTCCCTCGTTTCCCCCACCGCCCATGTCGCAAGAACAACGCTGCGCCATCGCCCTCACCCTGCTCACCACCCCCGACGTCGTACGCGCCAACACGCTCTACCGCCGCTGGGGATCGGCCGAAGCGGCCCTCCGCCACTTCGCCGATGATACGCCGCGCCTTCCCCTCGACACAGGCCTCACCACCGACAAGGCCATACAGGATGCCCTCACGCGTGCCGACGACATACTGGGCCGCAACGACCGCTTCCACATACGCACCCTCACCCCCACCGACCCCGACTACCCCCGACGGATGCTCACGCGGCCCGACGCTCCCATCGCCCTGCACTGCCTCGGCCCGGCCGACCTCAACGCCACCCACTCCATCGCCGTCGTCGGCACCCGGTCGTGTACCCCCGAAGGGGTGGAGCGCACCCGGACCCTTGTGCGCGACATCGCCCGACGGCAGCCCGGCACGCTCATCGTCAGCGGACTGGCCTACGGCATCGACATCACCGCCCACCGCACCGCCCTCGAAGTGGGCCTGCCCACCGTGGCCGTGCTTGCCCACGGCCTGCAGACCATCTACCCCGCCCCCCACCGCGACACCGCCGTCACCCTCACCCGGGAGGGCGCACTCGTCACCGCCTACCCCATCGGCACCGGCATCGAGCGCCGGCAGTTTGTCGACCGCGACTTCATCATCGCACAACTCGCCGACACCGTCATCGTCACCGAAAGCCGCGACCGCGGCGGCGCACTCATCACCGCCGACTACGCACGGTGCATCGGACGCAAGGCCGAAAGACTCGGAATGGAGGAGAAAGACACGGATGCCAAAGACCGTGGAAATGTTAATTTGCCAAATGAGGCGAACGCGGCCGTTTTTTAAGTCAGATACGCATTTTCTTCTGCCAAAGCGGAGTATTTCTCCACAAGATGACTGATGCGGCGATTTAACGAACAGAAAGTCTGACGGCGGAAATATATAAAGAATGAAAAAAAACACGCCATTTTCTTTGCAGAAGAACAGAAAATACCTACTTTTGCATCAGAACATTACACAGAAAAGAAAATAGGTTAGGTTTTTTATTAAGGGTAATTATTTTTTCAAAAGCAGTCGTGAGACTGTGCATGACTTGGTGCAGACGTTCGCTCAGCGAGAGCGGCGTCGCCCACCAAAGTCAGCCTCACAAGACAAAGACATGATTTTCCCGCCACAAAAAACAAAACCTATTGGACATTTCCCCCGATTTTTTTTATATTGGTGTCCGGTAAAAATATCATATAATGTTGTAATACATTGAATGTCTCCTCGTTACCAGGATCTTTGATATTTGTGGTTTACTTTTGACCATTGCACGATTCGCTATTCGCAGCCCCTGTAAGGGGCGAATATTACAGGATAGGGCCTCGGCCCTATCTCTCTTAGGCATTATAAGCGTAGCCCCTGTAAGGGGCGCATAATTCATTGTATGAGATTGAACTATGCGCCCCTTACAGGGGCACGTTGTTGATAACCCTATCAAAACGTAGGGCTTACGCCCTACGCTATAGTCTGTCGTCCCTACGGGACTCGCAAGTTGCAATATTTTTACCGGACACCAATAATACAAAAACTTGAGTTTTTACCGTCACTTAGGGTCGAACCCAAAATGGAAGAACCTATATCATCTTCCAACCATTCCAAACAAATCATCCAACAACACCTCGTCGCCCACAATACCGGAATACTTGTTCTGTAATACTCCATAGGTGGTCACCATCGTCAGTCGTGTGCTGCACCTGGTCTTGGTTTCCGCTTGAAAGATAGACAAGCGTTCTCTTAGTTTCTGTTCGTACTCCTTGTCTATGGCGTACAGTCCCGTTGAAAATTTCATCTCACAGAGATTGATGTTATGGTCGGCACGTTCTATCACCAAATCAATCTGTGTATTTCTGTCCGGTTGCTTGCTACGCCAAGCACTTGCATCATTGAGAATCCGGTCTATTCCCAAAGTCTTCTTTATCTCATCCAGGTGCAAAAGACACAGAAGTTCGAAACTGAACCCTTGCCAACTTGCCACTTGAACAGTAGACGAGAGATGGGTCCAACGATGCCTGTCCTTCGTGTCCATACCATACACATACTTATAATAGAACAAGGTGTAAAAGTCCTTGATGCGATAGATAACATTGTTCTTTGTATTCCCGTAACGGGCATAAGAGAGAATAAAGTCACACTGCTCCAAATCCGAAAGAATCTTTGTCAAGGCAGAACCCGTCAACATGGTCTTATCACTGATTTCCTTTCTGGTAAACCCTTCTTTCCGTTCTGTAAGAAGTCTAATCACCGCAAGGTAGTTTTCCGGACGCCTGAACAAAGTGGAATACAACTCATTGTACTCTGTTCTCAACATGGCATGGGCATCTGAAAAGAAAAGTTCGTCAATATTGTTCAACAATGAGAGTTTGGGATTAAGCAACGTCAGATAAAAAGGTACACCCCCCAATATCATGTAACACTGGGCTATCTGATACCGACTCCATCCGAAACGGTTCTCCTCCATATACTGCTCCATCTCGTTCAGATTGAAAGGACGGAGATAGAGCCGCTGCGTGATACGATTGAAAAGACCTCCCTGATTATGCAGAAGTTTGTCTACCATCCACGAGGTCGCTGAGCCACAGGCCACCAAAAGAATATCGTCACGCATGTTGGCCCAACCATTCCAAAAGTTTTCCAAGGCCGACACGAAATCAGACTTGGGCGTATCCATCCAAGGCATCTCGTCAAAGAAGATGACCTTCTTGCCTCGTATACAAGACATTTCCAACATTTTCTGTAGTGCGTCAAATGCCTCTACCCACGATTTCAGATTGGGAACAAAAGTCGATTGAGAATACCTGCACAATTCTTTTGCAAACTCAGCCAACTGCTGTTCGCGGGATACCTCATGCCTTCCTACAAAAGAGAATGCATATTTGTCATTGAAAAAACGTCTCACAAGAAACGTTTTTCCGATACGGCGACGACCATAGACCACAACAAACTCCGACCGCCCTGAATCCATACAGGCTTGAAGTTTGACCTGTTCTTGCTTTCTGCCAATCAGTTTGTCCATAATCAATACTATTGTATGTTCTGAATAACTCACCAAAATTAAGAAAAATAATCAATTTTGGCAAGTTATTCCATCCGATAACTCACCAAAACATCAAAAAAAATCCAGTTTTGGTGAGTTATCCAATCCAATAATTCACCAAAACATCGAAAAAGATCCGGTTTTGGTGAGTTATCGGGGAATAAAACGTGAGGACTTCTTTATTTTCTGCGCATGGCTCCGACCACCTCACCGATGTACTGCGAGTGCCAGTTGTCCTTGTCCTCGTCCCGGGTGTACATGTCCGGAACATCGTCGCGGAAGGTATCGCCGGAGAGGACGGCGGCACTCATCGTGCGGCACTCTATCACCTCCACGGCCTCGGTATAGTAGGGTGCGCCATGCTCGGTATAGGCTATGTGCAGGCCGAGCGCCTGGGCCTTGTCGCCGTCGCGCCCGCTATGGGTGCCCATATAGTCGACAACGCGGTTGTCGGCAAAGCGCATCACGGTGAAATACTGTCCGCGCTCCATAAACTCATGGGTATAGCGGCTCTTGCGCACATACACCGTCACGGCGGGTTTGCCCCAGACGGTGCCCAGAGCGCCCCACCCTATGGTCATGGCGTTCGACGAGACGCTGTCGCCCGCGGCGAGCAGCAGACCGTGTCCGCGGAAGTATGTGAAGGGATTGTGGTCGAACACCTCCGTCACGTCGAAGGGTTCAAAGCCGTCTGATGGCGCTCCGGCCACTGAGTCGGTCGGGGCTGCGGCATTTCCTGCCACGGCCGCCTTCTCGACAACGGCCAGCCGGATGGCCAGTACGGCCACGGCCACGGCAAGGACAAGATTCAATACTACTGGTCTTTTCATTGTTTCAATATTTGCGTATAGATACAGAGAGTGTCAATACAACTTCATCATTGCACCCGTAGGGCACACAAAGCGGCAATAGGGACGCGGCACAATGACCGAGATGAAAAGCACGGCGACCGCCGCCACCAATACGCCGACGGAGGCCGACCCTACGAGGAAGGCGGTGAAGAGTTCGTAGTCCATCCACGCCGACCAGATGCCCGTGAGCATGAGCACCATGAGCACGCCCCACAGCACATTGCGCAGGGTCGTGAGCGCACGGATGAGCCGGGGCGACATCACTGGCTTGCGGCGGCGGAGCCGGCCGGCCAGTTCCTGGGCCGATCCGAACGGGCAGATATGGGCGCAGTAGTGGCCGCCGCGCCCGAAGAGGGGATAGACAAAGGCCGTGACGAGCATCACCGCCGGGGCGGCCATCGTAGCGAGGGCCGACAGACTGATGCCGTTGGCAAAGACATTGAGCAGAAGGGAGTAGGAGACGAACGTGCCGGTCCACAGGCCGAGCACGCCGACATTGAGCAGGAGTTGCACCATGTGCCAGCGACGGTTGTGCAGGAAGAGGGGCACGACGGCTCCCAGAAGTGCCACGACAAGGGCGGCGACGGCCGATGCGGACACTTCTATATCCGGTTCCGCTGCGGCGGTCTGCGCAGAGGCGTAGGCCAGTCCGCGCTGCACGTTGGTGATGATGGCCTTCGAGGAGAAGGTCGCTCCCGACACGGCATCTACCTGTGTGGCCGAGGCTTCGGCCACGGTCTTGCCCTCCCAATGACGGAAGAGGGCGGAGGCACGCGAGAAGAAGTCGGGTGTCTCCGCATTGGGCAGGGCCTCAATGCGGGTCACCTTGCCGTCCTTGTCGATATGTATGCGCAGGGGCACAGGACCGCCGAAGCCGTTGACATCCTTGGCCAGCGGTGCGGTGCTGACCGTCACCGACCCGTCGGCAGCCACGGCGACCGTGTCATTTTGCTGCGGTGCGGCAGCAGACCGGGCCGGTGCAAGGTCGTGCCCCAGCAGTTTGCCGTCGCGCACGGCGGCGGCCGAAATCATCATGAGCAGAAAGACGGCGAACGCCGTCCATCGGGTTATCCTTTTTTCCATTGTCTGTTGATGGGTATGGTTACGTTTTTTTAGGCGGAACGCTATACGTCCGTATGAAAAACAACGTGGACGGCATACCCTGTAGTATACCGCCCACGCTATTTTAATTTTTTTTATAATCACAATTTCCCACCCTACACGATGACCTTCGTCTTGTGGTAGTATTCGCGGAACTCGGTGGGCGAGCATCCTTTCTTGCGCTTGAAGACGCGGTTGAAGTTGCTCAGGTTGTTGTATCCGCAGAGGAAGGAGATGTCGCTCACGTTCTTGTTGGTGTCAACAAGCATGCGCGTGGCGTAGCCCAGACGGATGTCGATGATGTAGTCGGAGACGGTGCGGCCGGTGTGCAGCTTGAAAAACCGGCTGAATGCGGCCTCGCTCATACAGGCGATGTCGGCCAGCGTGCGCAGCTTGATCTCGTCCATATAGTTGCATACGATGTACTCCTTCACCTTGAGTATGCGTTGCGAGTCTTCGCCGAGGCTCACCTGGGCATAACTTGTCGTGGCGAGGGTGCGCTGGCCGTCGCAGCGGGAGAGCGTGTCGAGTATCTGCAGGAAACTCATGAAGGCCCGGAATCCGTCCTTGAGCGAACTCAGTTCGGACAGCGGCTGGTAGATGCGCATGATGGCTTCCATGGGAAAGACAAGCCCTTTGCGTGCAAGGTTGAGCATGTCGTAGATGCGCGAGAAGGGGTTGCTGGCAAAGAGGCTGTCGCTGCCAAGGTCGAAACTGAACTGCACAGTAATCTCGTGTATATCTTCGCTGGTGCAGGTATTCTGTAGCCATCCGTGCTCCAGGTCGGTGCTGGTGATGATCACGAGGTCGTAGTCACCCACGACTTCATTGCTGTCGCCCACGATGCGCCGCACGCCGGAGGCATGCTCGATGAAGTTGAGTTCGAAGGCGCTGTGGTTGTGGATGGGATAGGTAAATTCCTTTTTGTGCCGGTCAGCGATGTAGAGCACGTCCTTGTCGGCCAATGGCGTGATTTCGTGCAGTACACGTTCTGCAGGAGGGGTTGTGGTTTTCATAAAAAATCGATTATTAATGGTATGCGTAACGGCGTGTTCTATAAATTCCACGCACAGTTAAATTTTTTATTTTAGACGGATAGCGCTTTGTGTCTATTTTGCAAATTTACGAAAATTCCTCCAATGTGTATATTTCTTGCGCAAAATGTGCGTTTGGGGAATAAAAAAAGCGACAGCCTTCACAGGCGACCGCTTCAAATCTTCAATAGGTATTAGTCTCTTCTTTAAGGTAAAAAGATTGTTTTCAGGATAACTGATGCAAAGTTATAGTTTTTTTTAGGTTCGCCAAATTTTTTCCACACTTATTTTCAGACGCTTCGGTCTGTGTTCCCACACAATTTTATTTTTTTGAAATTTTCATGCATTTTCCCAAAAACGTAGGGTAAAAATGCCGATTTCATCAGCGAACGGAGCAAAACGGAGCGACCGACAAGACACCCATTGCCCAACCGTCGGACACAAAAATACAAGCGGTGGGAGTATTCGGCCCGAAATACTCCGGTATTCGGCCTTGCACACTCCGGTATTCGGGCTCGAATACTGCAGTATTCGGCCTCGACCACTCGGGTATTCGGCCCGAATACTCGAGTCCGCAAGGCCGAGTCCCGTAGGGACGACATAATAGGAGGGCACTGAAAAACCCGCCCTATATTG
>CAVFEZ010000022.1:0-32907 GCA_963621665.1 Akkermansia muciniphila
TCAGTCGCATAGCCCGCTATGCTCCTTCAGAAAGAAAGTGAAATCTGCTCGGCTAAAATTCAAAAATCCATCAAAGGCAATTTATAGAACCCGCCTTAGTTGTAAGCAGACTCGCCGTGCTCATATACATCGAGTCCTTCCTCCTCTACGCGCTTGTCTACGCGTATGCCGATGGTTTTGTCAATCAATTTGTAGAGGATGAACGTTACTGTCGCACTGAAGACGATGCTTATAAGTGTGGCAACGACTTGTATCCACAACTGGTGCCAGTCGCCGTAGAGTGCTCCCTGTACGCCATCGGCTCCGGTGACGAATCGTGTGGCGAAGACGCCGGTGAGTACAGATCCGATGATGCCGCCCATGCCGTGTACGCCGAAAGCGTCGAGGGCATCGTCGTAGTGGAATTTCCGCTTGACGGTGGCTACCATGAAGAAGCAGACGATAGGTGTGACAATGCCGATGACGAATGCTCCGAGCAGGTCTGTAGAACCGGCTGCGGGCGTGATGGCCACCAGTCCGGCGACTGCGCCTGTGCATGCACCGACGGTGGTAGGCTTGTCATTGTATATCCAGTCGATGACCATCCAGGTCACGGCGGCAGTGGCCGTGGCGATGTGGGTCACAAGAAAGGCGTTGGCGGCAAGCCCGTCGGCGGCAAGTCCGCTACCGGCGTTGAAGCCGAACCATCCCAGCCATAGGAACGATGTACCCATGAAGACGAAAGTGATGTTGTGCGGCAGTATGGGGTGCCCGGCCTGATAGGTTTCGCGCTGGCCGATCAGTACGGCCATGACGAGGGCGGAAATACCTGCGTTGATGTGTACCACCGTGCCTCCTGCAAAGTCGATGGCACCCATCTGCTGGAGAAATCCGCCTCCCCATACCCAGTGGGCCATCGGGAAGTAGGCGATGATGACCCACAGTATGGTGAATACCATATAGCCCTTGAACTTGATGCGTTCTGCGAATGCGCCAAGAATAAGGGCTGGGGTGATCAGTGCGAACATGCACTGGAACATGACGAATGTCAGTTCGGGTATGCCGGTGTCGGTGAGTGTGTCGGGAGATATGCCGTGGAGGAACATCTTGCCTGTACCTCCCATGATGGCCCAAAGCGGGTTGCCGCTGTCTTTGAAACTTGTATCGAAAGCCCACGAGTAGCCGATGGCAACCCAAAGGATGCTCACTACGCCCACGATGAGCATGGTCTGCATGATGATGCTCAGTACGTTTTTCTGTCGTACCAGTCCGCCGTAGAAGAGGGCGATGCCCGGTATGCTCATCAGAAGTACGAGAATGGTGGCCGTGATCATCCATGCCGTGTTGCCCGTGTTGAGGGCGGTGGCTGTAAGAAGTGTTGCTGTCATATCCTGTTTTGTTTCTTTTTACCTGTCATTTTGTTTTTTGTCGCTTGCTCTTGGTTGCGGATGGATTATTTTTCCTGCTCTGCATTGTAGAGGGCAATGTCGCCGCGCTCGCCTGTTCTGATACGTATGGCATCCTCTATGGGAATGACAAAGATGCGTCCGTCACCGATCTCGCCAGTGTGGGCAGCCTTGAGGATGGCATTCACGGCGTGTTCTACATTTTTGTCTCTGACAACGAGCGATATCAATATGCGCTCAATGGAACTTGTGTCGTAAACAACACCTCTGTAAATGCGGCCTTGCCGCGACTTTCCTACGCCGCGCACGTCGTAGTAGGAGAACCATTCGATGTCGGCGGCCAGTAGGGCGGCCTTCACATCCTCGAAACGTGTCTTGCGGATGATGGCTTCAATTTTCTTCATACTTACCTCTCTTGTATTTGATGTTTTAATGTTTTACTGTCATTATGTTTATTATCTGTTGCAAAAGTAATACAAAATGCTAAATATTTAACCATGTTGCATACATTCTGTTTTAATAAAATTTTCATATCTTTTGTTTTGTAATTTGCTTTCGTAAAATATGTTTCAAATTGAAGGCGGTGGTGTTGTTTTGTTGTCATATTGCAACTTAACAAATTTTAGGCAAGATTTTTGCAAGAAATATATTGGAATATTTCGCAAATAGTGTTACTTTTGCAGTGTATAACAACGAATTGTTTTAAGGAACGAATAAAAGAAAGTCAAAATGGCACGCATGATAGGGTTTACCAAGATGCACGGCGCGGGCAACGATTACATTTACGTCAATACATTATTATATAATATCCCCGACCCGTCATCGGCGGCCGTCAAGTGGAGCGCGTATCATACGGGTGTCGGCAGCGACGGATTGGTACTGATTGGCATGCCTTCAAAGGAGTGTGATGCTGATTTCTCTATGCGTATCTTCAATGCCGACGGTTCCGAAGCCATGATGTGCGGCAATGCATCCCGGTGCATCGGCAAGTACCTGTACGAACGCCATCTGACCGACAAGACAGAGATACGTCTCGAGACCCTGTCGGGAGTCAAGGTACTCAGTCTGCATGTGGAGGCTGACGGACGGGTATCGAGCGTGACCGTGGATATGCTTGAACCGTCGTTGCACAATGCAGAACAATACGACGAGGCTTGCGGTAGAACGCTCACGGCACTTGGACGCACGTTTGAAGGAACGTATGTGTGCATGGGAAATCCTCATTTTGTAACTTTCGTTGACGATATTGACACCATTGATATTGCCCGCTACGGTAGCGTGCTGGAGCGTGACGCTGCCTTCCCGCAACGATGCAACATAGAGTTTGCTCAGGTGATGCCTACCGGTGAGATCCGTACCCGTGTATGGGAGCGCGGCAGCGGCATTACCATGGCTTGTGGAACAGGTGCCTGCGCTACCGCCGTAGCTGCGGCGCATACCGGACGCAGCATACGAAAATGCCGTATAGCAATGGATGGCGGAATACTTGACATAGAATGGAAGGATGCCGACGGACACGTCTACATGACGGGGCCGGCGGCATTCGTCTTTGATGGGGAAATAGAATTGTAACGCCCCGTTCTCGCAAAAAAGAAAACAATCATATAAAAGACAAAATACCAAAATGGCATTAGTAAACGAACACTATCTGAAACTGTCAAACAATTACCTGTTTGCAGATATAGCCAAGAAGGTGAACGCCTTCAAAGTGGCACATCCCGGAGTACGCGTGATCAGTCTCGGTATCGGAGATGTCACGCAGCCGCTCTGTCCGGCAGTCATTGAAGCCATGCACAAGGCAGTAGACGAGATGGCTACCAAGGCGACTTTCCGTGGTTATGGCCCTGAGCGCGGTTACGACTTTTTGCGCGAGGCCATCGTGAAAAACGACTTTGCATCCCGCGGCGTACATGTTGACCCCAATGAAGTGTTTGTCAATGACGGTGCCAAGAGCGATACGGGAAACATCGGCGAGATCGTAAGATGGGACAACAGTGTCGGTGTGACCGACCCTATCTATCCCGTGTACATTGACTCCAATGTGATGTGTGGACGTGCCGGAACGCTCGAGGGCGGCAAGTGGAGCAATGTGACCTACATGCCCTGCACGGCCGAAAACAATTTCACGCCGCAAATACCCGACCATCGTGTCGATATGATCTATCTGTGCTATCCGAACAACCCTACAGGTACGGTATTGTCAAAAGACGAACTGCGCAAGTGGGTCAACTATGCACTGAAGAACGATACCCTCATCCTCTACGATGCAGCCTATGAAGCCTATATCCGTGAAGACGAGGTACCTCACTCCATCTACGAAATCAAGGGCGCAAGAAAGTGTGCCATCGAATTCCACAGTTATTCCAAGACTGCCGGTTTCACGGGCGTACGTTGCGGATACACCATCATTCCGAAAGAACTGACGGCGGTGACCATCGACGGCAAGCAGCGTGTAGAACTCAACCATCTTTGGGATCGTCGGCAGAGCACCAAGTTCAACGGTACAAGTTACATCTCCCAGCGTGCAGCCGAGGCCATCTATACTCCCGAAGGCAAAGAGCAGATCAAGCAGACCATAGACTACTATATGGGCAATGCCGAAATCATGTATGAGGCCCTGACCCGTCTCGGACTCAGTGTTTACGGCGGAAAGAACGCCCCCTACCTTTGGGTGAAAACACCCGGCGGTGCGGAGAGTTGGAAATTCTTCGAGCAGATGCTCTACGGAGCAGGGGTCGTATGTACACCCGGTGTGGGATTCGGGCCCAGCGGCGAGGGCTATATCCGCCTTACCGCCTTCGGCAACCGCGAAGACTGTGAGGAAGCCATGTCGCGTATTGCAGAATGGCTGAACAAATAATCGCCTCATGGATGCTCAAATACAAGAATAAAAATACATCAACAATAGATATTAAAAAACAATGGCAAATTTAAGGTTTGAAGTTGTAGCAGACGCTTTCAAGAAGAAACCTTTGGAAGTGATCACTCCGATCGAAAGACCGTCGGAGTACTTCGGTAAAAATGTATTCAACCGTGCTAAGATGTACAAGTACCTGCCCCGTGACGTCTATGAGAAACTTATCGACGTGATCGACAACGGTACCCGTCTCGACCGCTCCATCGCCGATGCCGTGGCAAAGGGTATGAAGCAGTGGGCCGACGAAAATGGCGTGACCCACTACACGCACTGGTTCCAGCCCCTTACCGAAGGAACTGCCGAGAAGCACGACGCCTTCATCGAACATGACGGCAAGGGTGGCATGATTGAGGAATTCTCGGGCAAACTGCTCATGCAGCAGGAGCCGGACGCCAGCTCGTTCCCCAACGGCGGTATCCGCAATACCTTCGAGGCTCGCGGCTACTCTGCATGGGATCCCACATCGCCTGTGTTCATCATCGATGACACACTCTGTATTCCCACCATCTTCATCTCGTATACAGGTGAGGCTCTCGACTACAAGGCTCCTTTGCTCCGCGCTCTGCACGCTGTCAATGTTGCCGCAACTGACGTTTGCCACTATTTCTATCCCGATGTCAAGAAGGTCGTATCCAACCTTGGTTGGGAGCAGGAGTATTTCCTCGTTGACGAGGGACTCTATTCGGCACGTCCCGACTTGATGTTGACCGGACGTACACTGATGGGACACGATTCTGCCAAGAACCAGCAGATGGATGACCACTACTTCGGCACTATCCCCGAGCGTGTGCAGGCCTTCATGAAGGATCTTGAAATCCAGGCCCTCGAACTCGGAATTCCCTGCAAGACCCGTCACAATGAGGTGGCCCCCAACCAGTTTGAGCTTGCTCCTATCTTCGAGGAGACCAACCTCGCTGTAGACCACAACATGCTCCTGATGTCGCTGATGAAGAAGATCGCCCGTCGTCACGGATTCCGCGTGCTTCTGCACGAAAAGCCCTTTGCTGGCATCAACGGCTCGGGCAAGCACAACAACTGGAGCCTTTCTACCGATACGGGCGTGCTGCTCCACGGCCCCGGCAAGACTCCCGAGGACAACCTGCGCTTCATCGTCTTCATCGTTGAGACCCTGATGGGTGTATACAAGCACAACGGTCTGCTCAAGGCCAGCATCATGAGTGCCACCAACGCTCACCGTCTGGGCGCCAACGAGGCACCTCCAGCCATCATCTCCTCGTTCCTCGGACACCAACTCACCGAGATTCTCGAGCATATCGAGAACTCCGACAAGAACGAACTGTTCAACGTGGCCGGCAAGCAGGGTATGAAACTCGATATCCCCGAGATTCCCGAACTGCTCATCGACAATACCGACCGCAACCGTACTTCTCCCTTCGCATTCACGGGCAACCGTTTTGAGTTCCGTGCCGTAGGTTCTGAGGCCAACTGTGCCAGTGCTATGATTGTGCTCAACTCTGCTGTAGCTGAGGCACTGCAGGACTTCAAGAAGCGTGTCGACGCGCTCATCGAAGGCGGCGAAGACAAGATCAGCGCCATTCTCGACGTGGTACGCGAGGATGCCAAGTTCTGCCGTCCCGTACACTTCGAAGGCAACGGCTATTCTGACGAATGGGTGGAAGAGGCCAAGAAGCGCGGTCTTGACTGCGAGACTTCCTGTCCGAAGATATTCGAGCGCTACCTTGATGAGGACAGCGTGAAGATGTTCGAAGGCCAGGGCGTGATGAGCCGCAAGGAACTTGAGGCCCGCAACGAGGTGAAATGGGAAACCTACACCAAGAAGATTCAGATCGAGGCCCGTGTGTTCGGCGACCTTTCGATGAACCATATCATCCCTGTCTGCACCCATTATCAGAGCCAGTTGGCCAAGAACGTGCAGAGCATGTACGATATCTTCCCTGCCGAGGCAGCCGATAAACTGACTTCGCGCAACAAGAAGATCATCACCGAGATTGCCGAGCGTACCCAACTCATCGAGTCGGGTGTCGAGGAACTGGTCAATGCCCGCAAGGTAGCCAACAAGATTGAGGACGAACACCTCAAGGCCATCGCCTACCACGACACCGTGGCTCCGAAGATGGAAGAAATCCGCTATCAGATTGACAAACTCGAATTGGTAGTGGCTGACGAACTCTGGACGCTGCCCAAGTATCGTGAACTCTTGTTCATCAGATAATATTGGCTCCGGCCAATCAGAAAATATATTTTTCTTGTAGTCTTGCTCCGGCTGTCGGAGCGGTACTACAAGAAAAACAATAATTTCTTTTATTGGTTGTTTAAGTTTGCGGTGGTGCGTGATTGTGAAATTACACACCACTTTTTTATTGCCCTCGTGCTGAACCTATAAAAGAAAGGTGATACAAAGAGGACGAGGGGAAACAGCGCCATCGGTGGCGGTTGTTTCCCCTCGTCCTCTTTTGTCTTGCTTGCGCGTGGCAGTAGCGTTTGGTATGTATTGGCTTTATCCCAAATACTTCATGAGGATTTTTGCATTGCCGCTGTCGCGCAACTTGGCGATGCTCTTCTCTCTGATCTGGCGTACACGCTCACGGGTCAATCCCAACTGGTCGCCGATCTCCTCAAGTCCCTTCTCGTGGCAGCCTATACCGAAGCACTCGCGGATAATGGTGATTTCGCGTTCCTTGAGCACTTTGCTGAGTACGGAGTTCAGTTCCTGGGCCATTGACTCGTGGTCTACGTGACGGTCGGTGCGGGTGTCGTCGCCACCCGACATCACATCGAGCATACAGTTGTCTTCACCGTCCTGGAAAGGAGCGTCGATGCTGACGTGGTGGCCGTCGGCCATGAGGCTCTGTCCGATCTTCTCCTCGTCGATGTTGGTCTTCTCTGCCAATTCAGATACTGACGGGTGACGCTGGTTCTCCTGCTCAAATTTGTTGATTTCGTGGTTGATCTTGTTGAGCGAACCTACCTGATTGAGCGGCAGGCGCACGATGCGGCTCTGCTCGGCGATGGCCTGCAGAATACTCTGGCGGATCCACCATACGGCATAAGAGATGAACTTGAAGCCGCGGGTCTCGTCAAATTTCTGTGCGGCCTTTATCAAGCCGATGTTGCCCTCGTCTATGAGGTCGGTCAAGGTGAGACCCTGGTGCTGGTATTGTTTGGCCACGGATACGACGAATCGCAGATTGGCAGTCACAAGTTTGTCCTTTGCTCGGTCACCTTCCGGTCCGCCTTTCTTGATCTTTTGCGCAAGTTCTATTTCCTCGTCAATGCTAATCAAGGGGGCACGTCCTATTTCGACAAGATACTTGTCAAGGGCTTCGCTCGAACGGTTTGTGATACTTTTCTGAATCTTAAGTTGTCTCATCTTGTTACCTTATGTTTTCTTTCCGAATATAATTTAGTGTTTTGGAATATCTCGCTAAATCCTTGCAAAGTTACGGACATTTTCTTATTTTATTGTGTCTGTATATTGTTATTTATGTTCCTATAGTTTATTTTATGTTTTGTTATAGATTTACACTGCCGTTTTGTCGGTTTGGTTTCAGCAGATAGGAGTTGTTCCGATATTGCGGGCGTGTGTCGCGGCTGTAAGCGGTCTGCGCTGTCCGTGGGTCGTAAATGACCTTTTTGTTGATTTCATTCGTTTGTTTCGGTGTTTTTAAGTATTTTTGCACACTGATATTATCCATATAAGAATCATAAAGAAAAGACCCAATATAGAAAATGGCAAAAGAATTAAAGGAATTGACCAAACGTTCTGACAATTACAGTCAGTGGTATAACGACTTAGTCGTCAAGGCTAATCTGGCGGAGCAGTCGGCCGTGCGTGGATGCATGGTCATCAAGCCCTACGGATACGCCATCTGGGAGAAAATGCAGCAGCAACTGGACGCCATGTTCAAGGAGACAGGCGTACAGAATGCCTATTTTCCCTTGCTTATTCCCAAATCTTTCCTCAGTCGCGAGGCTGAGCATGTGGCCGGATTTGCCAAGGAGTGTGCCGTGGTGACCCACTATCGTCTCCGTTCTTCAGAAGACGGCACCGATGTAGAGGTAGATCCGAATGCCAAACTCGAAGAAGAACTCATCATACGTCCTACTTCGGAGACCATCATTTGGAATACCTACAAAAACTGGATACACTCCTGGCGTGACCTCCCGCTCATGTGCAATCAGTGGTGCAATGTGATGCGCTGGGAGATGCGTACCCGTCCTTTCCTCCGTACATCGGAATTCCTGTGGCAGGAGGGCCATACGGCTCATGCTACCCGTGAGGAAGCCGAGGCCGAAGCACAGAGGATGCTCCATGTCTATGGCGACTTTGTGGAGAAATGGATGGCCGTTCCCGTTATCCGTGGCGTGAAGAGTGAGACCGAGCGTTTTGCCGGCGCCCTTGACACCTATACCATTGAGGCCATGATGCAGGACGGAAAGGCACTGCAGAGTGGTACCAGTCACTTCCTCGGACAGAATTTCGCCAAGTCGTTCGATGTCACCTTCCTCAACAAGGAGAACAAGCCCGAGTACGTGTGGGCTACCTCATGGGGCGTTTCCACCCGTCTTATCGGTGCGTTGATCATGACCCACTCCGATGACAACGGTCTGGTACTTCCCCCGAAACTCGCCCCCATACAGGTGGTCATCATTCCTATCACCAAGGGCGCAGACGGCCTCAAGGCCATCACCGAAAAACTCACGCCCGTCATCGAACAGTTGCGTAGCCTCGGTATCAGCGTGAAGTACGACGATGCTGAGAACAAGCGTCCCGGATTCAAGTTTGCCGACTACGAGCTCAAGGGTGTACCCGTGCGTCTTGTCATGGGCGGACGTGACCTTGAAAACGGTACCGTCGAACTTATGCGCCGCGACACGCTCGAGAAGGAAACCCTTCCTCTTGAAGGCATTGCTGAGCATGTTAAGCACTTGCTCGACGAGATACAGGACAACCTCTTCAAGAAAGCCTGCCAGTTCCGTGACTCCCGCGTCTATGAGTGCGACAACTACGAGGAGTTCAAGGAGCGTGTCAAGAATGGCGGCTTCTTCCTTTGCCATTGGGACGGTACTGCAGAGACCGAGGCCAAGATCAAGGAGGAGACGCAGGCTACGATACGCTGCGTGCCTTACGGCTACGAGCAGACTCCGGGTGTCGACATGGTATCGGGCAAACCTGCCACCAAGCGCGTGATTATCGCCAGAAGTTACTAACCACAGATTGAAAACATTGTAACGTCAGATATTGGGAGCCCCACAAGTCTGTGCCGCTCCCAATTCTTTATCTTGTCTCGAACAAATATCAAAATCTTATATTATTATGGAATGGGAATGGTTTATTAAACTGTTTACTACCACCGACTCGGTAGCCCATATCGCCCTGCTCTATGCCATCGTCATCGCCGTAGGCGTGATGCTCGGAAAGATCAAGTTTGGCGGTATCTCCCTCGGTGTGTCCTTTGTTTTGTTTGCCGGCATCCTGGCCGGTCATATCGGCTTTACTGCTCCGGTGGACATTCTCGGTTTCTTGCAGGACTTCGGCCTGATACTGTTTGTGTTCTGTATCGGCCTTCAGGTCGGCCCCGGTTTCTTTGAGAGTTTCAAGAAAGGTGGTGTCACGCTCAACCTGATGTCCGTGAGCGCCGTTCTGCTCAACATCGCCGTGATGTTTGCCTGCTACTATCTCTTCTTCGACACGTCAAACCCCGACAACCTTCCGATGATGGTGGGTACCCTTTGTGGAGCGGTCACCAACACGCCTGGACTCGGTGCTGCCAACGAGGCACTTGAGTCTGTGCGCCATGGGTCTGTGCCGGCCATCGCATCGGGTTATGCCTGTGCATACCCGCTCGGTGTACTGGGTATCATCGGTGCCACCATCGCCATACGCTACATCACCCGCGTGAAACTGGCCGACGAGGAGAAGCAACTGGAAGAAGAAGAGGCAGAGAACCCTCATGCCAAGCCTCACCAGATGCACTTGCGCGTGAGCAACTCCTTCCTGGCCGGACGCACGATGGGTCAGGTGGCTGAGTTCCTCAACCGCGACATCGTCTGCTCACGCCTCCAGCACGAGGGTACGAGCGTTATCCCCAACAGCAAGACTGTTCTCGAGATGGGCGACGATGTACTCATTGTTTGTGCAGAGGCCGATGCTGAAGCCATCCAGGCCTTTATCGGTCCGGAGATTGACTCTCCCTGGGCTGAGCAGGACGAGAAGAAGCCCCTGATCTCCCGCCGTATCGTCATCACCAAACCGTCGATGAACGGTAAGACACTTGGCAAGATGCACTTCTCCAGTGTCTACGGTGTGACCGTGACCCGTGTGTCGCGTCAGGGTATGGACGTGTTCGCCAGCCGCAACTACCACTTCCAGGTGGGTGACAAACTGCTCGTTGTCGGGCCGGAGGACAATGTCAACCGGGTGGCTGAGATGATGGGCAATACCGCCCGCCACCTCAATGTGCCCAATATCGCCACCATCTTCATCGGCATCATCGTCGGTATCATCTTCGGAAGCATGCCTATCTCCATCCCCGGAATGCCTGTACCTCTGAAACTCGGTATCGCCGGCGGACCGCTGATTATCGCCATCCTTATCGGACGTTTCGGTTACAAGATCAAACTCGTGACCTATACCACCACCTCGGCCAATATGATGTTGCGTGAGATAGGACTCGTCTTGTTCCTTGCAAGCGTCGGTATCAAGGCCGGAACCGGATTCTGGGATACCGTGGTGCAGGGCGACGGACTGAAATATGTGTACACCGGTTTCTTCATCACCATCATCCCGATACTTATTGTCGGTACGATAGCACGTATGAAGTTCCACATCAACTATTTCACCCTCATGGGTATGTTTGCCGGTACCTACACCGACCCGCCAGCACTGGCCTATGCCAACTCTACCTGCTCGCGTGAGGCTCCCGCCGTCGGTTATTCTACGGTGTACCCGTTGAGCATGTTCCTCCGTATCTTTACGGCCCAAATCATCATCCTCTTTTGCTGCGCTGCATAGGAGGGGAACATCTCGTGTTCTACTAAAAAACGTCACTAAACGATAAATGCGTGGGGAACATTGGTCGCACGGCCGTGTTCCCCATACTTGTGTATGGCGGGCAATAAAATGACCCTTTTCTGCGTTTTCAAATACAGAACAGAAATACAGCAATCATGTCAAAGGAAAATACCGTGTCCCGCGAGGACACTTTTGAATACGGTGGAGAACGCTTCGCCGACATACAGATGTTGCGTTACCGTCTGAACGGATTTGACGGTCTGACACTCAGTCAGAAGAAATATATCTATTGCCTGTCGCAAGCCGCCTTGTGCGGACGCGACATTACCACCGACCAGTTCGGACGCTACAATCTTCTTGTGCGCAAGACACTTGAGGCGGTCTATTCGCACTATACCGGCGACAAGACCGACGGCGACTACCTGCACATGGTGGAATACCTCAAGCGGGTGTGGTTCTCCAATGGCATCTACCATCACTACGGGTGTGAAAAATTCACGCCGGAGTTTAGTGAGGATTTTCTTGTCGGTCAGTTGAGCCAACTTCCTGCCGACAAGTTGCCTCTTTCTTCTCATTGTCCCGATCTTGGTGCCTTGTGCGCCTTGCTCCACCGAGTCATCTTTGATCCGACTTTTGAACCCAAACGTGTCAACAAGCGTGAAGGTGACGACCTTGTCGCGACCTCTGCATGCAACTACTACGACGGTGTCAGCCAGCAGGAAGCCGAAGACTATTATGCGGCCTTGCATGAGGATGACGGTGATACGCCTCCGTCATGGGGACTCAACACCCGGCTTGTGCGTCATGGCGACACCCTTTCAGAGGAACAGTGGACCACCGATTCTGCCTACGGACCTGCCATCCGGCAGATTGTCTTCTGGCTTGGCAAGGCCGCCGAGGTGGCAGAGAACGACCGGCAACGCCATATCCTCTCCTTGTTGTGTGACTATTATCGCACGGGCGACCTCCGGCTCTTCGACAAATTCTCCATCGAGTGGCTCAAGGAGCAGGACGGCCGTGTCGATTTCATCAATGGTTTTATTGAAGTGTACGGCGATCCGTTGGGCCTGAAAGGTTCATGGGAAGGTTTCGTCTCCTATAAAGATATGGTGGCTACACGCCGTACCCGCACCATCAGCGACAATGCCCAATGGTTTGAAGACCATTCGCCCGTTGACCCGCGCTTCCGCAAGCCCAAGGTCAAGGGCGTGACCGCCAATGTGGTTTGCGCAGCCATGCTCGGTGGTGATGAGTATCCGTCATCGGCCATCGGAATCAATCTGCCCAATGCCGATTGGATACGCGCCCAGTATGGTTCGAAGAGCGTCACGATAGGCAATCTGACCGAGGCCTACGACAAGGCCGCTTCAGGCAACGGTTTCCGTGCCGAGTTTATCATCGACGATGCCACCCGTGCTCTTGTCGACCAGTACGGCAATCTCTGCGACGACCTCCATACCGACCTCCACGAGTGTCTTGGTCACGGTAGCGGGCAGACCCTTCCGGGTGTGAGTGCCGACGCACTGAAAGCCTATGGCAATACCATCGAGGAGGCGCGTGCCGACCTCTTCGGTCTTTACTATTTGGGCGATGACAAAATGGTGGAACTGGGGCTTGTCCCTTCTGCCGAGGCCCATCATGCCCAGTATTATACCTATATGATGAACGGTCTGATGACGCAACTCACCCGCATAAAACCAGGAAATGTGATCGAGGAAGCCCACATGCGCAACCGTGCGCTCATTGCCCATTGGGTGATGGAGCATGCTGCCGATGCCGTGCAGTTGGTCAAGCGTGACGGCAAAACCTATGTGCAGGTTACAGACTATGTGGCCTTGCGCGGTGCATTCGCCCAGTTGCTGGCCGAAATACAGCGCATCAAGAGCGAGGGCGACTTTGCTGCGGCAAAAGCCATCGTCGAACGCTATGCGGTACAGATAGATCCCGAAATCCATCGTGAGGTGCTTGAACGCTATGCCCGATTGCACATCGCACCCTACAAAGGTTTTATCAACCCCGTGCTTGTGCCAGTGCAGGCGATCGATGGTACGGTCACGGATATCAGTGTAGACTATACCGAGAGTTACACGCACCAGATGCTGCGCTACTCCTCGGAATACGGTTTCTTATAAGAAGGTTTCTGTACTATTTATTATGAAGGTTTCTGTACTATAATGAATAAAGAAGAACTATCTGAAATGAATAAAGAAGAACTATCTGAGCGTCTCAAACAGATCAAGCGCTCTTTCCGGCTCTATATGAATGGCGAAACATCGCGCTCCATGCGTGAGAAAGGCATTGAGTATAAACTCAACTGGGGCGTTCCCGTCACCCGTCTCCGTACCATGGCTGCCGAGTATGGCAAGGACCATGACTTGGCCATGGCCCTATGGCAGGAGAACGTGCGCGAATGCAAACTTCTGGCCACTCTCATCATGCCCGCAGACGAGATGACGCCGTCTGATGTCGAGGCTTGGATACCCGGTATCACCTCACTGGAATTGGCCGAGCAGTGTGCCCTGAACCTCTTCCAGTCGCTTCCTTTCGCTTCCAGCCTTGCGTACGACTGGCTTTCTTCCGGCAACGATATGCTGGCCGTCTGCGCCTGCCATCTGCTGAGCCGCCTCTTTCTGCACGGCCATGCACCTTCGGAAGCCCAGTGCGCCGTGTTGCTCGACCATGCTCCGGCGGCATTGCAAAGCGAAGTGTACGGTCTGCGAAGAGCCGCCTACAATTGTCTCCTGCATTTTTCCGAACAGGGAGAGATGCAGGAACAAATGGTGCGCGAGAAACTGGAAATGCTAAATTTGGATATTTTTTGACCGTCCGTCCCGACTATTTGCATAAAAAGGCGTATCTTTGTGCGGCCGCAATATGAGGCAGATTTAGAAACAATCAATTCTTCAACCCCGGCAGTCCGTATCCAAGCCTTGTTTGGACGTGCCGTGGCGAGAAACAAGAACTATATAACGCAACATGAACACAGGTAAAGTAGATGTCCTACTCGGTTTGCAGTGGGGCGATGAAGGCAAGGGAAAGGTAGTCGATGTGCTGACACCCGAATACGATGTGATAGCCCGTTTCCAAGGTGGCCCCAATGCCGGACACACTTTGGAGTTCGAAGGACAGAAATATGTACTCCGCAGCATCCCTTCAGGTATCTTCCAGGGAGGAAAGGTGAACATCATCGGCAATGGTGTCGTGCTCGCCCCCGACCTCTTTATGGCTGAGGCCAAAGACCTTGAGAAAAGCGGACACGATCTCAAGGAGCGTCTCCATATCTCCAAAAAAGCCCATCTCATCATGCCTACCCACCGTGTGCTCGACCGTGCCCTTGAAGCAGCCAAAGGCAAGAGCAAGGTAGGTACTACCGGCAAGGGCATAGGCCCGACCTATACCGACAAGGTGTCGCGCAACGGTTTGCGCGTGGGCGATATTTTTGAAAATTTCGAAGAGAAGTACGCCGCACACAAAGCCCGCCACGAGGCCATGCTCCAGTCGCTCGGTTTTACAGATTACGACATCACCGAAGACGAGAAACTGTGGATGGAGGGTATCGAGTATATGCGCCAGTTCCATATTGTCGACAGTGAGCACGAGATCAACAACCTGTTGCGTTCGGGCAAGAGCATCCTCTGCGAGGGTGCACAGGGCACGATGCTCGATGTCGATTTCGGCAGTTATCCTTTCGTCACTTCCTCCAATACCATCTGTGCGGGCGCTTGCGTCGGTCTGGGTATCGGTCCCAACAAGATCGGTCATGTGTACGGTATCATGAAGGCCTACTGCACGAGAGTAGGTTCCGGACCGTTCCCCACCGAACTGTTCGACGAGACCGGAGCCGAGATACGCCGCCTCGGACACGAGTTTGGTGCTGTCACCGGTCGTGAGCGTCGTTGCGGATGGATCGACCTTGTTGCCCTGCGCTACGCTATCATGGTCAACGGTGTGACCGAACTGATCATGATGAAGAGCGACGTGCTCGACACTTTCGATACCATCAAGGCCTGTGTCGCCTACAAACAGCACGGCGAGCAGATCGACTATTTCCCTTACGACATCAACGAGGGTATCGAGCCGGTCTATGTGGAGATGCCCGGTTGGAAGACCGACATGACACAGTTCACCAGCGAGGAGCAGTTCCCCAAGGCATTCAGCGACTATATCGCTTTCCTCGAAAAAGAACTCGAGACTCCCATCAAGATTATTTCCATTGGTCCTGACCGCGACCAGACTATCGTAAGAAAATAATATGACGGCATTGTCCGTCTCTACTCACGCAAGATGAACAAACCAAGTATACCCAAGGGCATGCGCGACTTCTCCCCCGTGGAGATGGCCAAGCGCAACTATATATTCGATACCATCAAGGAAGTGTACGCCCTTTACGGCTTCCAGCAGATCGAGACCCCTGCGATGGAAACGCTCCAGACCCTTATGGGCAAGTACGGAGAAGAAGGCGACAAACTGCTTTTCAAGGTACTCAATTCCGGCGACTATATCAGCAAGGTAAGCGATGCGGAACTTTCCGAGCGCAACTCACTGCATCTCGCTACCAAAATTTCGGAGAAAGGTCTGCGCTACGATCTCACCGTGCCTTTCGCACGCTACGTCGTGATGCACCGCGAAGAACTGCAACTGCCGTTCAAGCGCTATCAGATACAACCCGTGTGGCGGGCCGACCGTCCGCAAAAGGGCCGTTATCGCGAGTTCTACCAGTGCGATGCCGACGTTGTCGGTTCCGACTCTCTGCTCAATGAGGTAGAACTCATGCAGATTGTCGACACCGTGTTCTCCCGTCTTGGCGTGCGTGTGGCCATCAAGATCAACAACCGCAAGATACTTACCGGCATAGCCGAGGTGATCGGTGAGGCCGACAAGATTGTCGATATCACCGTAGCCATCGACAAACTCGACAAGATCGGCATCGACAAGGTGAACGACGAACTGCGTGCCGACGGCATCTCCGATGAGGCTATCGCCAAACTGCAACCCATCATCGCACTGAGCGGAACCAACGAGGAGAAACTCGACGTCATCAGCAGTGTGCTCTCATCGTCGGAAACCGGACTGAAAGGCATGGAGGAAACCCGCTTCATTCTCAATGCACTCAAGTCCTGCGGACTCAACAATGTCATCGAACTCGACTTGACATTGGCCCGTGGTCTCAACTATTACACGGGTGCTATTTTCGAGGTGAAGGCACTCGACTACGCTATCGGCAGCATCACCGGTGGCGGACGCTACGACAATCTGACGGGCATCTTCGGTATGCCCGGACTGAGCGGCGTGGGTATATCCTTTGGTGCAGACCGTATCTATGATGTGCTCAACGGTCTTGACCTCTATCCCAAGGAAGCGGTCAACGGCACACGCCTGCTCTTCATCAACTTCGGCGAGAAGGAGACGGCCTATTGTCTTCCCATTGTCGGCCGCTGCCGCGCACAGGGCATTGCCACGGAGATGTATCCCGACAGTGTGAAGATGAAGAAGCAGATGAGTTATGCCAATGCGAAGAATATCCCGTTTGTGGCGCTTGCCGGTGAAACGGAGATTGAGCAAGGCAAACTGACGGTCAAGAATATGGCCACGGGTGAACAGTCACTCGTCACCCCCGACGAACTGCTGGCCATCGTTCAGCAGTGATTGGCAACAATTTTTTCGATACATACCGTTGCCCCTGTAAGGGGCGCAGATTACAGGATAGGGCCTCGGCCCTATTCTTCTTAGGTATAGCCCCTGTAAGGGGCGCATAATTCATTATATGAGATTGAACTATGCGCCCCTTACAGGGGCATGTTGTTGATAACCCTATCAAAACGTAGGGGTACGCTCGACTTTGTCGCTTGCCTTGGCAAGAACCCCTACGCTATATGTCGTCCCTACGGGACTCGCAAGTTGCGATATTTTTGCCGGACACCAATACTTGGAAAATCTATTCCAAGCTGATGGTCATGTTTCTGTTGTCGATGGTCACCTTGTGCCAGCGGCGCAGAAAGTCGAGGCCGAGACGTCCGTATCCGTCACTTAGTTTGTTGGAGAAGGGTAGGGCGGTGACTTCTACATTGTCGAAGGTGCAAGAGGTCTTGCCTATGCCAATCGTGATGTGCGGCATGCGGAACACGCTCTCGTAGGTGATGCCGCCATAGCCGGCCGTTCCGACTGCGTCCCACCGTCCTTCGCGGGCAATCTCTTCGGCAAACGTTTTGTAGTAGGCATAGCCGAAGGCGGTCTTCGGTGCGCCGGTGTCGATGTTGAGGGCAAACCGTTTGCCGCTATGTTCGGCTTCGGCATAGAGCGTGCTCGTGCGGAAGATGTTGTGGCGCGCGCCGGTATGGGGCACATCACGCTCGAGAGTCACCGTCTTCCGGTCGGTGTCGATGGTGTATCTGCCGTACTGTTGCAAGAAGGGCTGACCGAGGATGAGCGAGAATGCGGCCGTTGCGTCGGCTATCCGCTCGTTGCCTGCAGTGACATCGAGCACCGTGAAGGGCACATTGCGCATCGTGATATCACCGACCGTGATGGAGTCGGCGATGGCCGTGCTACCCTTGACAAGTCTCGTACCCTTGACGGCAACCGTTGACTCGAGTATGCGCAAACGGTATTTCCGGGCCAGTTCGGGGGTGATCACGTTGTGGCCTGCACCGGTGTCGAACACGAAACGCTCGCTGCGTCCGTTGACCGTACCCGCGAGATGGATGAGCGAGTCGCCCGACTCGCCGACCCTCGTCCACATAAAGGGTATCTCGTGTCGGCCGCCGCCGTCGGTGAGAAAGAGCGGTTGCTCCGCCAGTTGTCCGTAGAGTGTCTGCTGCTGGCGGAAATCACTGATCACCTTGTCGTCTGTCTTGCCCTCGAGTTGGTCGGCAAAGGTCTTGGCCGTGGATGCAGCCTTGGCATAGTCGCCGCCGTCGGCGTAGTCGTGTACCAGCAAGGTCATCATGGAGAACGTGGTGTTTGACCCCATCTCCGTCTGGTATCCACGGAGCAGACCGACGATGTCGTCGGCGGCCGCCCGTGGCTGGTTGAATACATGGTGGAGCATTGTCTTGGAGAAGAGACGGATAAAGGGCGACATACCGGCGCTGTCTGTACGGTACAGGTCTTGCAGTTCAAACCACCGACTGTCGTTCAGCAACGTGGCTGCGATACTGTCTGCCTTCTGGCACCAGGAACAGTTGCTCAAGAGGAGTGACATAAGGAGGAAAAATATTCTTTGAGTCATATTGTCAGGAGTATTTTGCGCAAAGTTATGATTTTTTTCTTTTCACACGAATGAAAATTATAGCAATTCCATTTTGGACAAACAAAAAAGGACAGTTTCTCACGAAACCGTCCTCCTAGAAATCAGTAATTAACTCAAAATTTATAATCTAATTCTCACTAACTGTCTATTTGTATCTGTTATGCTTTTTGTCGATGTATCTGCAATCTGAAATAAATGTGTGGTGACATTCTATCTATCCGATTACGCTTGCAAAGATATATAATGCATCAATATAAAACAAAAAACTTCAATGAATGATGCTTTTTTATCTATGAACATCTATCTATGTATGTCTTCCGGTGTCAGAAATGGCTTTGGCTGTGTACATTTATTCGTCTTGCGATGTCAACGTATAGATGTGATTGAGTTCGTCGACATACCGCTGGGGATTGTACTGGCTGAAGATGGTTTGTCGGGCAGCACAGCCCAGTGTTTCCAACAATGCTCTGTCTTCATTAAGTCGTCTGATGGCCTCAACAATAGAGTTGCTCTCGTGAGTGTGGACCAACAGGCCGTTCACACCGTCAGTCACGACCTGCGGTATGCTGCCCACAGGCGTTACGACGGGCACCGCACCATAACTCATACACTCGAGCAGCGACATGGGCAACCCTTCGAAATAAGTGGGCATGACGAGCACATCGAGGCTTCTCAGAAACTGGCATTTGGTCGGTCCCGACACAAGTCCCGCATACTGAAAACTATCTTTCAATTCATGTTCAAACCGCGGCAGAAACTCGCCTTCGGTCTGCTCCTTGCCTGCCATCATAAGCAGAAAAGGGCAACCTTTCTGTTTCAATTGCCGGCAAGCCGTGAGTAGTTCGTTCATGCCTTTGTTGGGTTCGATGCGCCCCAAATATCCCAAGCGCAGAGGACGTGCATCGTCGCACGACCGTTTCTCCTCGGCAAAGGCTTGTGCATCATGCAGGTCGACACAGTTGGGCAGCGACACGACGGTCTGCGCTCCCCAGCGGGTGGTAAGAATATCCTTCTCCATGTCGCTAAGCGCAATGAAGGGCACACGCTGGCTGAACACCCATCTCAGTATGGGACGCAAATAGAACGGTATGTGTGGGGCGGTAAGGAACAGGCCGCCATGCATATGCACCACCATCTTGTGCCCACGCCGAAGAGCGTAGCGCATGAACCAAGGGTCGCGCAGTAGCGAAGCACGCGACAGTGGCAGGTTGTAGTGTATCAGTGCATTGGCGTTGTCAGCCAGCGTGCGCTTCCAGGCCCGGTAACTGCGCCATAGTGCCAACCCCCGTCTGAGTCCACCTTTCTCGCGGTCTTTCTTGCCCAGCAGGAAATGCAGATAGTTGGCGGCACGGTTGTTGTCAATAACAAACCGCGTGACTGACGAGATGCCACTCACGTTCTCGCGGGGATCGAGCGATGGCGAAGTAATTATCACGTTCATTACTGCCATCACCTAACTGTTGTGCCCAAAAGCCGTTGCTCATGTTCTTCTATCTCGCTCTCCGTAAAGCGCATGCGTAGCAAGCGGGCTGGCACTCCACCTATGATACTATAAGGCGGAAATGACTTGTTGACCACGGCTCCGGCCGCTACCACCGATCCGTGCCCTATGGTGACACCCTTCAGAATGGTGACATTGGCACCGCACCACACGTCATCCTCTATGACTACGGGTTGGTCGAAGGGATTCGCGCCGTCTATCATTTTGTCGGCCACTGTCACGTCGGCGATGTATTTGCCAACGAGGTCGAAGCGATGGTCACCGGTGATAATCGTCGGATTGGGGCCGAACAATACTTTACGGCCTATGGTGAGCGGCGCATCGGTGCAATAGATGGTGCTGCCCTTTGGGATGGATGTTCCGTCGCCCACGCTCAGGTTATGGAGTCCCTTGATGTCTGAAGACATCGGACGCAAGTAGACACCCTTGCCACAATGCTTCATGCAATGTTTCCACATGGGTGCCCAAAGCGCGTCCCAAGCATACGAGGGCAGGAGCGACAAGCGTCTAAGTATCTCGAATAGTTTCATTTTCTTATGGGGGTAGAGGGTGGCAGGTTGACGGTTCGCTTGGTTCTGCCGGTCATCATCGGTCGTCCTATATTGAGGCAGACGGCGAGAATCATAAAGTAGCCCATACCTTTTCCCGACAGGTACGACGAGTCGGCGGTACTCTCCAGTGCCAAGGCAAGAATAGCCATCAAGGCCATGCGGTAATGCACGAGGTCGGCGATGCGGTTGGCCTCCCACAACCTCCGTTTCCAAAACCACAGGAAGAAGAACAGGCCCACGAGACCAAACTCGGCCAAGGTGGGATAGAAAGCGTCGGCCAGGAACATCGGATTGTCGGGGGTGAGTCCCCAGACGGTGTCGAGCTCGTACTTATAGTACAGCGGCGAATACTCTTTGGCAGCGGCGGCCGTTCCGAAAGATCCCAGGCCGCTACCAAAGGGGATGTAGTCATGGAACATGATCTGCAACCCCGTCTCGTAGGTGGCCGGACGGGCCATAGCCTCGGCATCCTCTTGGAAGCCCTCTACGTAATAGGCACTGAACTTGGCCCACGTGAAATAGAGTACCACCGTGGCCAGCACGCCGACGCGCAGCAAGGTCTTGGGCGAGAGGAAATTGATCTTTCTCTTCACGAAAATCACCAAAGCGATAAACACCACGCACTCGCCGAAGTATTTCGACTTGCCCGAAACGAGTCCCACAAGCATGAGGAGAATGGCGATATTGCGGTTCCGCTTGGTCTGCTTGGAAAACATGTAGTAGATCATGGCGCAGCACAAGGCAATCTGTCCCAGCGCGGCCGACTCTGTTCCTCCGTAGGGTGTCACCAATGAGGGTTTGAAGAAGAATGCCGCCAAGTAGCCGAAGAACGACAGCAGCATCACCCACTTGATGCGTCTCTTCTGGTAGTTCGTAAACTGGGGAGCCATCATCCACGTGAGGTAGAACACGGCGTAAGGACGCAACTGTTGCAGGAAGTCGAGCATCACGCCACGCGACGTGGTGACGCGCATCAGCAGCGAATAGGCAAGATAGAATATCATCAGGCCGATATAGACTGCGATTTCCTTGCGCCGCTTCTTGTCGTTCACCAGAAAGCGGTGCTTCACAAGACCGTAAGCCAGCAACGCCACCGTGAGTATCTCGTCGCTCCAGTCGAAATCTACCGTCGCGGCGAAGGCTATACATACTGGGAAATAGATAATCCAGAACCAAGTATAAAATTTTGCTATGCCTCTCATTGCTTGTCTAACACAAATGTTTTATTCGTTCATTTTATTTTTATTCCGTGGCTTAGAACCACACATTCGGGAACAGAACGCGCAGCAGACTGCGCAACTTGTTCTTGACCCGATTGCGGACGGATGCATAATGCTCGTCAAAGCATGCAGCACCACTCTGTCCGCCAAACTGCACCTGACGACGGAAACGAAAACTGCACGCCTTGTCTTTACGATACTCCACCGACAAGCGGTAGAGGTAGTCCTCGGCATATCGTCCGAAAATACCCTCGTCCATCTCCTTGTAGCAGTCCATGAGCCGGTCACGGTAAAAGCGGGTCGACATCAAGAAGAAGCGGGAGTCACCCCAGCGCGAACCATACGATGTGCCGCGTATCTTTTCATACAGTTCGAATTCCTTCACGTCGAGCATCATCTTCTTGTCCTGTCCGCGGCGTTCCATCTCGCTGATCATTTGCCGGATGTTGAGCATAGGATAGCGCCCCGTAATCTTCAGAAAATGCGTACACTCCCGCAGCGTCTGCGACCGCTCCATCGCCAGTTTTATCATCAGATACTCATTGTATCCCTTGCCTTTGCGGTTGTCGAAGCCGTAGTCTTCCTGCGCTTTGTCGCCAACCAAATAGGGGGGGTAAATTGAAGAATCTCCAGGCGCAAAGTATCTTCAAACTCCTGTTGCCACGAGGAAAGGTCGGCATCACTGTTCTCAACGACCACCACGGGATATTCCCGTTCCAAGGTTTTCGCATAGTAGGCAAGTGTGGAGCGATACATCTCCATACGTTGGGGTATCGAGAAATTGGCGCCGCTCACCTGCGGACGCACGGTGGCGGTCAATAGAATGGCTATCTTCATTTATCTTATACCTTGACTGTCAGAAATTCTACGCCGCCCATCATAGCACCCGTCACGGCAAATCCCGACCAGGCGTATAGTTCGGGGGCGTCGATGCGGTACACTTTCTTGGCGCGGGCTATCATATAGAGGTCGACAAAAGTTTTCAGCGTAGTGTCGTCGTTGGCGCCAAAACTCATGTGGCCGATATTGTCGTGGCTGAGCACCTCTACGGGGATGTCGCCCAATGCGTCGAGAAAGCGTTTGCTGTCGCTGAACACCAACACGCGACATCCGTCATTTTCGGCTTTGATGCGTATCAGCCCCTGCTTGCAGCGGGCTATGAGGGCGAGTTTCTCCTGCTCTGTCTGCAGGGCGTTGTCCCAGCAGGTCACCGCCTCAAAGTTTTCCAATGCATTGACAAAGCGCAGGTGTACCGCCACATAACTGCGCTCAGCGTAGCCGCAGGCGTCAATAGCCTCTTGCAATCTCTGGCTCGGGCGGAACAACTCGCGGTAGAGGTCGCTCCAGGCGTAGCCCGATTCGGGGAAAACCTTCGGTTGCCGGTTGCCCACATAACTGTAGCAATGATACTCCTTGTCTTTTGCCAACGTCGTGCGGCCCTTCCATGCCTCCTCGTTGAGGAAAAACATCTCGTTGAAAAAGCTTGTTCCGCTGATCGAGTAATGCAAATCGGAGAAATCGGCCCGCCAGTCGCAGACGGCCGGTTGCAGGTAGTCTTCCAAGGGAAAGGGCGACTTGAACACGATGCGAAACCGATAGCCGTTCATCTTGGCAATGTTGTAGCAGTCGATGATGGCCTTCAGCCTGTCGGCCAGCCCGGGATGCTTTATTCCCCCCCCCCTCAGCAATGACAAAGAACAACTCGTTCTTCGCATATCTTGTGCTCGGTCTTAGCTTAAGGGCAAAAGGGAGATTTCTCTTGAGAACCCTCAACCAGAGAACAACGGAACTTTTCATTTGCGACTTCCTCCTCGCTTCAGATTGCACAACGCCAATACCCATGATTCCGGCAACAGCCGTTTTACGGTTTCTTTTATGGAGAAACGCTTGTCGACCCATGTCCCGGCATAGTGGTGGATGGTGCGGGTGTTCTTTCCCACATGGATGCGGCCTGTCGTCACATTGACGGGACAAAAATATTCCGAGGGATAGATATAGACGTTATCCACTTGCTGGATACCGCTAATATATTTCAACCCATTGTCGAGCAATACTTTTGTACAGATATGGACAACCGTAATCTGGTTTCGGTAATTGTTCTCGCATACAAAATGTTGTCCGTCATAATAGTCGAGCATTTTTTTTACCAGGCCGAGGCCGGGGGCTACCCCCAGGCCGAGGCCGGGGTTGACGCTCGCTTCGCTCGCGTCAGCCCCGGTCCCGCCCTGTGGCTTGGGATCGGTCTCAAAGCCCATAAAGTTGCCGCGGGCGATAATGTCGTCTATTGGGCGGATGACCTCCACATCAGTATCGAAATAGAGGCCGCCATATTTGTACAGCACCCAAAAGCGGGCATAGTCGCTTACGAAGGCATACTTCTTTTCTCGGTACGCCTCTGCAGTGTAGGGAATGATGTTCACGTCGAAATTGTCCTCATTCCACTCCTTTATCTCGTAGTCCGGCAAGTATTTCTTCCAGGAAGCAATGCACTTCTGTGCCAACTCGGGCAATGGGCCGCGCCCGAACCAGCAGTAATGTATTATCTTGGGTATCATGTCTTTGCTATAGCCTTTTTATCTCCTCTACTGGCAGACCTGTCATTTCTGCTACGGTTGCAGCATCAAAGCCCTTTGCAAGCATAGTCTCGGCTATCTGCAAGGCTTTCTCATGCTCGCCTTCAGAACGCCCCTCCTGCAGACCTTCAGCCCGACCTTCAGCCCGACCTTCAGCCCGACCTTCAGCCCGACCTTCTAAACGGCCTTCCTGCCATCCGTCATCGTAGCCAGTCTTGATGACGCTACGCTGGTAGCGCAAGTTCTCCATGTGCCGCACATAGTCGTTTTTCTCAGAAACCGACAACCTGTCTATATCCAGACATTTGCGGGCAATAGACAAACCGGGGGCCTTTGCGTCGTCTTGAATGTCACCCGTCTTAAGGAAACTGATCCACTCGTCAAGGTTGTTGACGGCCAACTTGTCGAAATTGTCCACGCAGAGCAGATAATATTCGGGGAAGATGTCGCCGGCCTCGCGCTTGGTGCTCTCGCCTTTCTCTATCTCTTCGCCGAAGAACACCTCGCTTTGGCGGTTCGACAGTTTCAATATGTCGTGAGGGTCGTGCATGCCTTGAAAGACAGTCTTGCCATGATAAACATAATCCTTGGCCTGCCCCAACATAAAATAAACGATGTTGATGGAGTACACCTTGCGCACCTTCTCATAGTCGTCGCCAAGGTCTATGTAGTCGGTGATGACCTTCGACACGCCGTAGAGTATGCGATGAAAATAGGTCAGCTCACGCGTGTTCTGTATCTCGAAGATGGTCAGCTCGCCCTTCTCGTTCTCAGCAAGGATGTCTACGCGGTTGAACTTGTCGTTCTCACTCTGTTGGTTTGACTCACTCTCAAGAAACCGCTTGATGGTGAATTTCTCGTTGAGCAACGAGCACATCAACCCCTCCAGCACGGCATAATTGGCCTTGTTGCGAAGCATGCGCTTCATCGCCCAGTCGAAGCGAATATAGTTTGCCATAATGTCAGCGTCTAATTTTTGTTTGTAAAGTTAGCCGTTTCTTGCGAAATGGCCAAACACAGTGCGTGTTTTCTCTATTATCACCGACAATCCTGTCAGATGACGTAATACTGCTTCAGTTCGTCCATGAGCCACCGCATTCTGATATTCCACGAACCCATGCGTTGTGCCGTTTCCAAGTTCTTGTCTACCAGATTTTGGTAGTCACCGATATGTTCCAACACGTCAACGATCTGTTCTGCTGCCGACATATCATCTCGCAATTCGATCACAGGATTATATCCGATAAAATCAACGAGCTCCTGCGGTGCATGCCCCACCATCACCATCCGTGAGAACATACATTCCCAGTAGCGTTGTGTCAAGGTCTCGATATTGCCGGCTGTAGCCGGGTCGGTCATGCTGCGGGGTAGGGTGATCGTCACCTTGGCGTCGCCCATGGCCTGGTAGAGTTGTTCGTTGGTATAGATGAACTTGCCGTTCTGACGGGTACACACATGACGTATGGCCTTGCCTGTCACAGTCGCCTGCTCCAATACATCCGCTTGGATAACCTTCTCATTCGACCGACCGAACTCCAGCAAGTCTATCTCACGGTCTGCCAATGGTTTTCCTTTGTCATAACACGATGCATCGGCGGCCTCGGGGCACCATATAATATTTATGTCGGGGAGTACTTTCGCTATCATTTCCGCTGTCTGTCGCGAAGAGAAAATCGCCGTCTGCACACGATGCCGCCCCAGCCACTGGCAGACTATATCGAAATAGCCCGGCCAGCAGTCCCAAAACATCGGTACAATCTCGTAGCGTGCATAGTCGGGGAAAGTGTCGAACAGCAGCGATACCGGCTCCACAAACCGCAGCCTCGCCTCATCACGGTTCTGACCAAACAAAGGCAATTCGTGGCGGAACACCGGTCCATGGAACGGTCGCCAAGGATAATGTGCCTTTGCCACCTGCCCACCATTGCGAACCCACGCCTCATAAGGAGCGGTCTTGAAATTCAAATACTCGGGATGGATATAGGGGGCCACAGCCCTCAAACGTTTCTTCATCTAATACACTCAAGTTTTTGTCTGACAGATTATTGTTTGTTCTTCCCCTTATTGTTCAATATTTTGATGGTGGCGAGATAAGCTTCCTCTACGGGTGATAGCGTCTTGACCTCCCATTTGCGATATTCCGTTTCCGCCTTTTCCATAGCTTGGCGGTGGCTCACGCTTCCAGCACCTTGCAAAAGAGGGTCACCGTTGGCTGAAAGGATGCGGTCGAGATGTTCGATATAGTCGGCCATATACATAGGACGGTGTTTCTTGGCCTGTGTCTCGGCAAAGTCGAAATAACCGGAAACAAGATTGTTGAGAATCTCCAGCTCTTCGCGGTCAAGATAGTTCTTGGCTATCTTCGCGTCACGCAGTGTGGGGTGGTCTCCCTTGAAGGAGGTCATACCCATAACAGGCTTGTCGGCATCTGCACGATGATAGATTACTTCCGCCGCAGTATGTCCGTGGACGGCAAAATGGAGCTTGTTCTGCACAATCTTGAAAAACTCCACCGACATGTCAGAGCGTGGGTCATAGTCTACGGCTGTGGCATAGATGTCAAGCACCTGTCGATACATCACCTTTTCCGAGGAACGGATGTCTCGGATGCGGTTCAGCAATTCTTTCCAGTAACCACCGCCTCCGAGTTGCTTCAAGCGTTCATCGTCCATGGTGAATCCCTTATAGAGATATTCCGTCAGCCTTTCTGTTGCCCACTGGCGGAAGCGCGATGCGACAAGCGACCGCACACGGTAACCGATGGAAAGAATCATGTCGAGATTGTAGTAGGTCATCTCTCTTTCCACCTGTCTTGTACCCTCTTGGCGAACCTGTCGGAATTTCCGACAGGTTGATTCTTCCTTCAGTTCTCCATCTTCATAGATGTGTTTGATGTGTTCCACGACATTCGTACGCGAAGTCTGATAGAGTTCACATATCTGCTGCTGGGAGATCCAAAGACTTTCCTGTTCGTATTTTACCTCCAAGTGGGTCTTGCCGTCCTCACTTTGGTATATTACGATATTTCCGTTATTATTATCGCCCATTTACAACTCAAGTTTCGTCTTGCTATTTACGACAATTGTATTCATAACCAATACATTTGAATATTTCCCTTACAAAGAAACGTGTTTTTCTGACGTCTGCCAAACGGTTCCCTCATTTTAACAGTTTACCCGCCTTATCACTCTGCACGGATTGCCTGCTGCTACACAGTCAGCCGGAATGCTCCTTGTCACGACGCTGCCAGCACCGATGATGCTCCGCGCCCCTATCGTAACGCCTTTGAGAACAACCGAATGGGCACCTATCCACACGTCGTCCTCTATCACAATAGGCGCAGACTTCGTTCCCTCGTTTGTGGTACGCCGTGCCATGTAATCCATAGGATGCGCATCGGTGTCCGTTATCAGCACACACGCACCTATTTTCACGTTGTCGCCAATGGTCACGCTGTCGTGAATCCACAGCCGGGTGCTGCTCATCCCCACATTGTCACCTATTGTCAGTCGTGCGCCGTCTTCTACATATACGGCACCTTGCGTATTGCCGGCTATCGGGTTGACTCCCTCACCAGAGGAGAAAAAAAAATCTCGCCCTAAGGCAATTTTACCCCCCCCTATCTTCCAAAACACCTTTCCGGGGATTTGGGCGTTCTCGCCCAAAGCAACGCCGTGCATTCTCAATATCATGCGGTTGATATGAGGGTACAATTTGATCCGCAGGGTCGTGGGGAGGTGCAAGAGTTTTATGAGTGTAGATTTCATAGTAAGCAACATATGTTTAGTTCATGCAGAATCTTTAGAGCCCGCCTATAATGTCAAAACTGCCACTTTTTCGTAAAACTCCAAATGAAAAATAGCATTTGAAATTCAATTCATTATTATTCCCCCAGCAGGAGGCGATACCGCCGAAACTAAGCCCCTGTCCCCGTAGGTATCCGCACGAAATAATCCAACATCAAGTGGTTTTCCCATCCCTTGGCATTATACCAACGGTCGGGAACCACTACTATCTTGTTAGCATTCTCGCTACGCCACTGCGCCCACCAATGCAGGGTGCTGTTGCTGATGACAAAATGCTTACAACTATACATCAGGCGAAACGTTTCCCATACGGGGTCAGCCCCCGACTCATAGAATACCTCTCCATCAATCTTGATATGTTCCTTTACCCAAGCAATGTCATTGGAAAACACCACAAAGACTGGATTTTTCACATGCTCTTGCATATAGGCGACAGCACGCTTGAAATACTCCAAGTCACAAACATAGAATGTCTTTCGGTTGGCGCCGGTCATAAAGTCGCCCCTTCTCACGGCAAGGCAAACAGAATTGGAATCGCGGATCACATCATACAACGCCCGGTTTTCCTCTCGGCAGGGATGGGCAGGGGAAAATTCCCGTTTCAAGACAGACTCTATAGGCTTGAAGTAGTCGTACTTCTCAAAACTCCCGTATGTGAAGATTCTCTTGTTCCATGAAGCAGGCAAAAGCAAAGGCTCGGAGTCTGCATTCACGGAGGTCACCATGCCCCAACGAGCCATAATCTTTCTCAAGCGACCGTCAATTTTCTGCAATATGGGGGGGAAATTCTGCCCAAAGCCCTAACCGCAAAAGTATAGGCCAAGAACAAAGACTTCTGCCCAACGGAGCCATACGACAGTTCCAGCCGCCTGGCGTTGCACTTTTCGTGATCATGGATTTGGAAATCAAACAGGTTTCCACTCACGCCATGCGCTTCCACGTGCCTCGCATTTATCATCAACTGCTCCTCACATCCCTTGGCCTTGCGTTCTTCCAATATCGTGCGAGCAACAGCGTATCTGAAGAACTGGTTGCCCAACCCTCCGGAAATTTCACATCCAACCATAAAATTTATTCCTATAAGTTAAAAGCAGATATTCCGTTAATTAGTTTATGTTCGCAAATATACGACTTTTTTCCTCGTAACCCGGTTTATTCTGTTCTTATGTTTTAAAGACTTTTAAAGCCTTTAGTGACGGTGGAAAAATAAGCTGATATAATTTGCCGCTTATATTTTTGAGATGTTATTATTTTGTGCTGGCAACTTCTATCTCCCATACCTTTTCTAAACTTTATTTTTCAGAATCTCTTCATAAGTATTAAGCATCTCCGCCATAATAGCATCTGGATTATGCCTTTCCAATGCCACCTCTCTAGCAGTTTGCCCCATCATTGTATTCGTGTCTTGGTTCTCTATCAGATGCTTTACATAATAAGCAGCTATATAAGGATCTGTAATAGGGTAAAGGAAACCCGTTTTCCCATGCTCCACCATTGAATCAGTGCCTCCCACTCGTCCTGCGACAACCGGAATACCCACCAGTTGAGCCTCGCCTACAGAATTAGGACTGTTCTCTATGTATGATGAATGAAAATATAAAGTACTGTTCAAGAGACCCTCATGAATGGTTTCGGCAGAAGAAACACCCAACAATTTTATATTGAGTTCCCCATGCTTCATCTTAGTCAGTTTTTCCATAAACTCAGGCGAAACATTTCCATATACATTCCATAGAAAATCTATCTTCAACTCATTCTTCAAAATATTAGCAACCTTCAAGATAACGTCAAACCCCTTGTATAATGGCGAACTTATCGTTGTAGATATGACCGGTATTTGAGGAATTACACGTTCTCGGCTTTCATAGAAGACACCACGCAATATTTCACCACAATGATGATACGCTGCATGAGGATTCAACATTGCCAATCCTTGCTTATCCCATTCGGTACGTCCAAACGCATGTGACACAGCCTTCAATATCGCTTTTTCACGATATGCGCTACGTTTCCAGTAAGCAAGATATTGATAATTGTGAAACTTTCCGCCCAGCCCTTTTCCGCTCAACACAAAACTCCACTTGGACACCTCTGGAGGAAGCAGTATATATATAGAGAGAGAGAGAAGACCTTGCAGATGAAGTACCGTCGGTATGTCGCCTGCCACTCTGGTAACCAGACTTTGATATAATTCAGATCCAAACACATGGATGAGGTCTGGCTTAAAATCAGCAATGACTTCCTTCAGTTTCTCCTCATAATATGGCCAAACAACTTCATCGCGTCGCTCATCATCAATATGCACAAAATCCAGCAACTTGTCTTTTACCTTCTTTTGGTGATTGGGTATCAAATAATAACTCACTCCATCTTGCTCCACTTTTGGGGGTTGGTTATCCATGCAGAAGGTTATACCCAACTTGATGTCCTTACGCAAGGTCAGACGATTCTGCATCGCAGAAATCCAACCACCCCCGTTATAACCCTTGGATTCCTGACCAACAGGAATATAGTTACACGATGGGGAAGCAATCCACAGCAATCTCATAATCCTATTAATCTATAAACTTATGCAACCAATTCAACAACTTAAACACCAACAACCAATCGTATCTGCGATACATCCTGGCATAATGTTTCTTGCCATATTCGGGATAAAGCTCACGCTCCTCCAAGAAGGTACGATATACACACATCTTTCGCCAAAATCCTCCATTGGAGAAATCCAAATAGGCGAAATAGTCCTCCATTACATCCTTGCGGGGATAGCTGGCTTCAGCAAAGTTACGATTGAAAAGCAATGTCGGCTCTGACAAAGAATACACTCTTGCACACGACAATTGACGTACCAAGAGTTCCGCATCCTCAAATCTACGGATTCGTTCATCATAGGGATATTCTAAGAAAAAGCTTCTGCGAAAAGCAGAGCTACCATTACCTGGCAAGATACGACTAAAGAAACATTCCTTCAAAGGGTTTTTTACATAGCCTTTCAAAGGATGAAAAGCCAAGGTCTTGTTATCATCTACCAATATATATCTTTTAGCATCGAATATATCTACATCGGGATAAGACTGTATTGCATCTGCAAATATTCGCAGGGCATTTGGCAACAGTTCATCATCAGCGTCGAGAAAAACTATCCATTCCCCTTGAGCTTTTTCGGCACCTATATTGCGAGCTGAGCCTGGACCTCCATTCTCTTTACTAAAGAATCTTATTCGAGCATCGTCTATCTTCTTCACTTGTTCGACACTGCAATCTGTAGATCCGTCATCTATCACTACAACCTCGAACTCACAGTCTTCCTGCAGCAGGACACTACGCAAAGACATTTCTATAGTCTTCTCCTTATTGTATAAGGGGATTACGACTGAAATCAAAGGGCTATTCTTCATGTGTTTGATTTAAATTGACTTTCAAGAAATTCATACTTTCCTGTCTTAGAACCGCCAGTTTTTGATTGACATCATCCCAATTTATAGTTTCCGTGTTCGAAGCCAACCCGTCCTTTGCAATCCTATCCATCAATCCCAACTGGGACAAAAGCGAGATATACCTGTCATTGCCTCCACTTGGATTCATCACAATATAGAAAGGCTTGTTGAAGATGATGGAGAACACCATACCATGAAATGAATCCGTCACCACATACTCGGCATCACGGAACTCTGCAAACCAATCCTCAATGGTATCTTCCCTTTTTACTTTATCCCCTGCTTGTTTGACAACAACAGGAAGTCCTGTCTTTTGGGAAACAGAAGAAGCTACAGCTAACACTTTGTCACTTACAACCAATGAATAAACAAAGATATGCTTGCCCTTCAATGGTATATCTGCGCATACCTCTTCATAATCCTCCTTTGCCAACAACAAAGTTGGGTCAAGAACAAGAGTCGCTTCTACACCTAAATGTTGTTTGCAGAGTTCAACACCCGAAGCCTCACGTACTGATATGGCATTGAATCTTTTAGCGAGTTTACGACACGCCTGTTCTTGCTCCTTGGTATATTCCCATTCCTTACACCCGAAAGACGCTGCATACGAAAGTTTCCTTACCTTGTCATCGGCAAAGTCCAGGAGCATATTGCCCAAACGAGGTCCAAGATTGAAAGCTGGTCGCCACACTTGATCACTTCCTACGATATAGGCTTCTATGCCATATCGTGCCGTCAATGAAGGAATGAAATCCTTTACAGGAACCGACTTGATATGCTTCAGTACAAACTTGATGAAATTCTTGTTACCTATTCGCCCTTTAAGTACAGGATACTGAGGAAGATTGTTGAACGAACGCGTCTTCAATATCTGTTTGACTGTTCGCAAGAACCATCGAGTTCGGCTATAGCAAGTATCATGTTCAAAGGTCAAAGGCACATGCCCGAGTTTGAGCAATACTTGTTGGAGGGCATAATTTTGGATAATGCCCCCGTAGTTCAGCAAGAAATGCTGAGTCAATATTCCTATTTTCATGATTTTACTTTTGAGATGAGCGTTCGCATCATTTGAGCCATACGGAAATGTCCGCAATAAGCAAGATTCACGATGGCTTTTCTAAAACCTGAGCCATGTGCAAGCAAATCCTTATGTCTTAAAAATCTTTCATTCCACAGATTCTTATCAAACAATCCGTATTTCAAAGTAATATAAGACAACCTGAAGAAATACTTCTCCAATCTCAACCGAGTTTCTTTAGTCAGATATTGAT
>CAVFEZ010000022.1:32917-35048 GCA_963621665.1 Akkermansia muciniphila
AGCTCACCCACAAGCTCTCTTGATTGTAATAATATGGCGATTCATTCACGTAGTTACTGGTCAGTGCCGTAGCATTTCTCCGTTCATAACCATAATAAGCCTTGGGGATATAAGTTAGCTTCTTGGCAAAAGGAAGACACCTGCTTAGAAATATCAAATCCTCCCTCATAGACAACTCTTGTGGAAAACAAGCCTTGGTTTCAAGCAACCACATTCTCCGCATCATCTTATTCCATAAAGCCCCATAAAGTCTACCATTCAATATATCATCCAAGACCGTCACACCATCCGACGCAGTAGGCTCTTGTTTCTGATAGACCTCGCCATCATGGGTCAACTCACGATAATCACAAATCACCATATCCGCTTGCTGTCGGATGGCCTCATCATACATATCGGAAATCATGTTAGTATCGACCATATCATCGGCATCAACATAAAGGATATAATCACCCGTAGCATATTCCAAGCCTATCTGACGAGAATGAGCCACGCCAGAATGTACCTCATGAAATACCTTTATCCGCCCGTCTTTACTCGCATACTCATCACAAATAGCAGGAGACTCGTCCGTGCTTCCGTCATCCACCAAGATAATTTCTATGTCTTGAAATGGTTGGGAAAGAAGAGTATCTATGCAATGATGCAAATAAGAGGAAGCATTATAAAGCGGAATGATGATGGAAGTTTTCATTATACAATTCTCCTTATCGCAACTTATTTACGATACCATCAAAAATCTTTAGCAAAAAAGGAACATGCACAAGTTTCAATCTTATCCTACCTGCCTTGGTTTGTTTTACGCCCAAGTCTTTCAGCTTTTTTGCAAATAGGTTCGCTTCCTTTGCCTTTCCAAACTTTAGAGCATAGAAAAGTTTGCCTGTCAAACAATAAATATGGCTCAACTTCAAACTTCTTTCTCTATCAGAAGCCGTCATAGCCTTGATGGAAAAGAAAGTGTTGTCTAAGATTTCTTGATAACCCTCGAAATCTTCGATATGCTTTTCGTAACTCTCAACACTGCGAGAATGAGAATCCTTCCTTAATAATATAGTATAAAGTGCATTTTCAAGAGTAAAGACCTTATAAGAGTAGCATAACGGAAGGAGCATCTGAAAATTTTGTGGTGCTCGCCCGTCAAAGATATGCCTTTGAGGATTCACTTCATCGAAGTACTTCATTCTCACTATGTGAGACCCTGTGACAGCAACAGATTCTTTTGCCGTAAAATATTCTTCAAAAATACGTTCCTTATGGGTCTGGTATTTTTGCATTCCAACTTGACTCAAATCCTCTTCTTTGACAAAGACCTCTTCGCATCTGACTATTCCATAAGAATCATCCAACGATTCAAAAGCCTTCACCATTTCAGATATGGCATTTCCACATGAATAATAATCATCAGCATCTGGCCAAACAAGAAATTCTCCTTTCACCAATGGTAGAGCCTTATTTATAGCTGCAGCCTGTCCAGCGTTATGTTGGTACAAATACAGTAGGTCATATCCTTTAGCCTTAAATCTGTCAATATAACTTTCTATCACATTGCCAGACTTATCCGTAGAGCCATCATCCACCACTATCATTTCTATCTCGGGGTAGTCTTGCGACAAGACAGAATCCAATAATCTGAAAATATGTTTTTCTCCATTATAGCACGGAGTTATGACGCTAACTAATCCTTTCGTTATTTTCATCATCCAAACTTTTTATAATTCGAGCAGGAACACCTGCTATGACTACATTTTTAGGGAAACTATGGGTAACAACAGCATTGGCACCAATAATCACATTGTCGCCAATGGTCACCCCTGGCATAATAGCCACGCCTTCCCCTATCCAAACATTATTTCCAATAGAAACAGGCTTACTGGTCAATGGACGCTTTTCGGGGGGGGCTGCTAAGTCTGAAGTTGTTATATTGCCATGGAAATGGTCTAATATCGTAACTCGACTCGCCACTAAGACATGATTGCCAATCTTGACTTCATCTACACAACCTATATGGCAATAGTCATTGATAACAACATCATTTCCTATACTAACCTGCATAATTCATAGAGCATCTTCAGCTTGAGATTTTTTTCGGTCCTTCTCAAAAAATCGGAACTCAATGTTGTGTCTATGCAGA
>CAVFEZ010000023.1:0-34550 GCA_963621665.1 Akkermansia muciniphila
AAAACGTAGGGCTCACGCCCTACGCTATAGTCTGTCGTCCCTACGGGACTCGCAAGTTGCGATATTTTTACCGGACACCTATAAATTTTTCATCCACGGCACACGTTTTTCACGCCAAACCCTTTGGCAAAATACGAAAACCGAATAGTTTCACCCCTTACCCCACCGTCAGCGAAAGGGCGAGGAAAGAGAAGTAGGCACCGTAGCGGGAGGAGATGACGGCGAGGGCTTTCTTCATGTGGTACTTCACGGTGTTGACCGAGATGCCCAGCGCATCGGCGGCCTCCTGATAACTGTGTCCGTCGAGGCGCACGCTCACAAAGACGGCGCGGCACTCGGGCGAGAGCGAGGAGAGCACGTCGGCCACGGTCTCGGCCGTGACCAGCGCATCGGTAGGCTGCGGCGTGGTGGAAGCGTGCTCCACAAAGGCGCGGTCGGCCTCTGAGAGATGCGACATGAGCGTGACATTGCGGTGGTACTGCGACCGCAGCCAGTTGATGGCGGCATTGCGCACGCTCACCGTCAGATAAGCCCGCAGAGAGGATACATCCCCCAGACGGTCACGCTTCTCCCAAAGGGCGAAGATGACATTCTCCACGATACACTCCGCCATGAAACGGTCGCGCACATACCGCTCGGCAGCCACACACAATACACCGTAGTACCGGGCGTAGAGTTCCCGGTAAGCCCGGTCTTCACCAAGGCGAAGCCGGTCGACAAATGATTGTTCGGAGTCTACCATATGATACAAAAACTATGTCTGAAAAATGTCTGATACAAGTCTTCGGTGTACACCTACACAGCATACACCCAATTAGTCTGCAAAATTAGTCTTTTTTTCCGAATTCCTACAATGGTGAATAAAAATCGCATTTTTTTCGCCACCCCACTACCCTATCCCCTCTCCGATTTTGTCCTACTCATGAAAACCCCTTACTGCCAACAATGAAATACGCCAACTACCATATAGACGACATCATCGTCAGACTCTTCGCCGGAAAGGCCACTGAGGCCGAACAGGCCGAACTCGAGGCATGGGCCGGGGCCGACCCCTCGCACCGCGACTACCTCGAGAGCCAGCGCGCCGAGTGGACCACCCTCGGCGGTGCCACCGAAGCCCGCACCTACGACAGCCGCAAGGCTTGGGAGCGCTTCGCCGCCCACACCGCCGCTACAGACACAAGTACAGACACACCGCACACCGCCACCCTCGGCCGCAGTCTGCGCCGCATAGCCGCAGCCGCCGCCATCATCATCGCCGTGGCAGGCATCGCTGCAGCGGGCTATCTCGGCGGCACATCGGTGATGGAGAGCCGGCTGGCCGACATCGTGGTAGAAGCCCCCGAAGGGTCGCGCACCAAGATCACCCTGCCCGACGGCACCACCGCCTGGCTCAACGCCGGATCGCGCATGGCCTACTCACAGGGCTTCGGCGTGACCGACCGCACGGTACACCTCACCGGCGAGGGCTACTTCGAGGTAGGCCACAAGTCGGGCCTGCCGCTGACGGTCTGCTCCGACAACATGACCGTGCGCGATATCGGCACCAAGTTCAACTTCCGCGACTACCCCGAGGAGACCACCGCCGAGGTGTCGCTCTGCGAAGGACTCGTGGGCGTGGCCTCCGTCAAGCGCCCCGATGAGGAACTCTCGCTCCAGCCCACCCAGCAGGCCGTGGTCGACAAGCGCACGGGCCGCATGACGGCCGGCACCTGCTCGCCCGACGAGGAACGCCTCTGGACCTCGGGCATGCTCGTGATGGACGGCCGCTCGATGCGCCAGATCGCCCGCGCCATAGAGCGCTGCTACAAGGTGCACGTCGTCATCGCCGACCGCCGCGTCGACCGTCTGCAGATCTGCGGTACGCTCAACACCGACCGCCAGGAACTCACCGAGGTACTCCACGCCATCGCCAAGGCCGGCGGCATCGCCTACTCCGTGAGCGGCAATACCGTCTACCTGCGCTGACACCAACGCACCCCAACACCCAACACCCCAACACCAGACTGCTGCGCCCGTGAGGGTACAGCCACCCCGACACCAGAACCGAAAAGACAACAAGGACCGAAAAAATACAATAAAAACGATAAAACCTAAATTCAAATCGCACAACACTCTATGTACAAACCCAAGCAAACTGTACTTGTGGCAGCCATGCTCCTGTGGGGAGCAGGCCTGCACGCGCAGAGCATCTCGCTCAAGTTGCGGGGCGTGACCGTCAAGACGGCCATCACTGCACTCGAGAAGGAGAGCAAGTGCTCATTTGTCTATGACGCCAGGACGGTCGACACCAGCAAGAAGGTGAACGTCGACGCCAAGACAGTCAAGGAAGCCGTGGCACAAATCCTCGGCGGACAGAACGTCACCTACGAGATCAAGGACGGCACCATCGTCGTCAGTCCCGCCCACCGCACCGCCGCCGCACAGGGCAAGCCCCACGGCGAGAAGAAGAGCGTCAAGGGTACGGTCGTCGACGAGAACGGCGAACCCGTAGTCGGCGCCACCATCCGCGTCAAGGGCGGCACAGAAGCCACCGTCACCGATATCGACGGCAACTTCTCCATGACCGTGCCCGAAGGCTCGCGCCTCGAAGTGTCCTACCTCGGCTACAAGCCCAAGGAGGTGGCCGCCGACCGCAGCAACCTCACCGTGGGCCTGGCGCAAAACGAGCAGATGATCGACGAGGTGGTCGTCACCGCCCTCGGCATCAAGAAGGAAGCCAAGGCCCTCACCTACAACGTACAGCAGATCAGCAGCGACGAGATCACGGGCGTCAAGGATGCCAACTTCATGAACTCGCTCGCCGGCAAGGTGGCCGGTGTGGAGATCAACACCTCGGCAGCCGGTATCGGCGGCGGCGTGAAGGTCGTCATGCGAGGCAACAAGTCGATCAACGGCAACAACAACGCCCTCTACGTCATCGACGGTATACCCATGCCCTCGCTCACGGCCAACCAGCCCACCGACGCCTACCACGGCGACGCACAGACGGGTGATGCCGCCGCCATGGTCAATCCCGACGACGTGGAGAGCATCTCCGTACTCTCCGGCGCAGCCGCCTCGGCCCTCTACGGCAGCGACGCGGCCAACGGCGTGGTGATGATCACCACCAAGAAGGGTACGGTAGGCAAGGTGCGCCTGAGCTACTCCAACAACACCTCCTTCTTCTCGCCCTTCGTCACCCCCGAGTTCCAGAACACCTACGGACAGACCTCCACGGGGTCGTTCTCCTCATGGGGCTCGAAACTCGCCACTCCCTCGTCGTACGACCCGCTCGACTTCTACCAGACCGGCTACAACGTGGGCAACTCCCTCACCTTCTCTACCGGATCGGAGCATAGCCAGACCTTCGCCTCGCTCGCCTCGACCAATGCCGAGGGCATCGTGCAGAACAACACACTGGCACGCTACAACTTCACCATACGCAACACCACCGACTTCCTCAACAACCGCCTGCACCTCGACCTGAGCGCCATGTACATGAAGATCACCGAGAAGAACATGGTGTCGCAGGGTCTGTACTTCAACCCCATCGTGCCTGTCTACCTCTTCCCCGCAGGCGACGACATCCGCAAGTACATGCCCTATGAGCAGTACGACCAGGAGCGCAACTTCAAGACCATGTACTGGCCCTTCGGCAACCAGGGACTCTCCATGATGAACCCCTACTGGGAGATCAACCGCGACAACGCCGTCAACCACAAGGACCGCTACGTGCTCTCCGGCGGACTCACCTTCGACATCGCCAAGGGCATCACCCTCTCCGGACGTGCCAAGATCGACAAGACCTCCAGTCTGTACGAGAAGAAATATTCGGCTTCTACCGACGCCCTCTTCGCCGGCGAGTACGGTGCCTACTACCGCACCGACGACAATACCCGCCAGATCTACGGCGACGCCATCCTCAATATCGACAAGTATTTCGGACAGTTCTCGCTCACGGCCAACGTCGGCGCGAGCATCAAGGACGTGGATGCCTCCTATACCTACAACGGCGGTTTCCTCAACCAGGCCAACGTCTTCTCGCTCAACAACGTCAACCGTTCCACCGCCCACCTCGACCAGGATCCCGCGCTCAACTACCACCACCAGGTGCAGAGCGTCTTTGCCACCGCACAACTCGGCTACCGCTCGATGGTCTACCTCGACCTCACGGCCCGCAACGACTGGGACTCCTTCCTGGGCAACACCAAGTACAAGAACAAGGGCTTCTTCTATCCCTCTGTCGGACTGAGCGGCATACTGACCGACATCATCCCCGGACTGAAGTCAAATGTGCTCTCCTTCCTCAAACTGCGCGGATCGTACAGTGAGGTGGGCAACACGCCCGAGAAATACTACGCCCTGCTGCGCTACTCCTACACCAACGCCTCGCCCTCGACCACGTCGTACTATCCCAACACCGACCTCAAGCCCGAGCGCACCAAGGCATGGGAGGTAGGTCTGCAGGCCAACCTCTGGGGCGACCGTCTGGCCCTCAACGTCAGCCTCTACTCTACCCGCACCTACGACCAGTTCTTCCTGCCCGAACTGTCGGCCTCCTCGGGCTACTCCAAACTGCCCATCAACGGCGGACGTGTAGACAACAAGGGTATCGAGGCATCGCTCACCGTCAACCAGCCCCTCGGCCCTGTACACTGGTCGTCGACCCTCACCTACACGCTCAACCGCAACAAGATCAAGCAGCTCCTCGCTCCCACCACCCTCACGCTCGACGGCGGCAATCAGGTGAGCGTGTCGCTCGACGCCATGGACATGATGAACTTCGGTCCGGTCAAGGTGCGCCTCACCGAAGGCGGACAGATGGGCGACCTCTACGTCACCGTACCCAAGATGGACGAGCACGGCTATGTCGTGGTCGACTATACCTCGCGCAATATCGCAGGTGTGGATGAAGGCAAGTATGTCTATGCCGGCAATGTCAATCCGAAGTACAACATCGGATGGCGCAACTCTTTCTCCTGGAAGGGCCTCTCGCTCGGCTTCCTCATCAGCGCCCGCGTAGGCGGACGGGTAGCCTCCATCACACAGGGATACATGGACTACTTCGGCGCATCCAAGGCCACAGCCGACGCACGCGATGCCGGCGGCGCACTGGTCAACGGCGTACGCATACCCGCACAGGACTACTACTCCAAGGTCGGACCGAGCATCGGCGCCTACTACATCTACAGTGCCACCAACGTGCGCCTGGGCGAACTCTCGCTGGGCTACGACGTACCCGTCAACAAGTGGGTGCCCTGGATACAGAACCTGCACGTGGCCTTCACCGGACGCAACCTCTTCATGTTCTACTGCAAGGCACCGTTCGACCCCGAACTGACCGCCTCCACCGGCACATACTTCACAGGTATCGACAACTTCATGATGCCCAGCCTGCGCAACCTCGGATTCTCCGTCAAAGTAGACTTCTAAAACACCTACATCCACTATGAAACTCAACAACAATATCATACGGTGCGGCATCGCCGCCGCAGCCACGCTCGTCGCGCTCTCGTCCTGCACGGCCGAGTTCGACAAGTGGAACACCGACCACAACTCCGCACAGGAGGAGGACATGAGCCACGACAACATGAACACCGGCGCCTTCTTCGCACAGATGCAGCACAACGTCTTCATCGTCGGACTCGACATGGGCGGTGACTTCCAGGTAGAAGACATGCTCACCGGAGGCATCTTCTCCGGCTACTTCTCCAATATCAAGGCCTCCTACGACGTAGGTTCGCTGCACAACGCCCACTACCTGCTGCCCGACAAGTGGGTCAACCTGCCCTTCAACGACACCTACACCAACGTGATGCAGCCCTGGTACAAACTCAAGACCAACTCCGACAAGGCCGCCACGCCTGCCGTCACCGCACTGGCCAATGTGGTCAAGGTGTTCGGCATGAGCCGCATCACCGACATGTACGGACCGATACCCTACTCCCAGTTCGGTACGGGCATCAACATCGCCTACGACGCACAGGCCGATGTCTACAAGGCCTTCTTCGCCGAACTCGACGAGGCCATCGAGACCCTCGAGACCTACCACCGCGCCAACTCGTCGGCACAGTTGCTCGCCAACTTCGACTACGTATTCTCGGGCAACGTGGAAAACTGGATACAGTTTGCCAACACGCTCCGTCTGCGCCTCGCCCTGCGCGTAGCCTACGCCGACGAGACCCTCGCCCGCACCGAGGCCGCCAAGTCGGTCAGCGACGGCAACTTCCTCACCCAGACCGCCCGCCACGCCAACAACGCCAAGTACTCCTTCCTCAACCCCTTCTGGGAGGTGACCCAGAGCTGGGGCGACATGCGCATGGGTGCCTCGCTGGAGAGCTACCTCACCGGCTACGGCGATCCCCGCGCCACGGTCTACTTCTCGGCCACATCCGACGGCAAGACCCACGGCGTATACCCGGGCCTGAAGATCAGCAACCAGAGCGACTATACCGACGCCACCTCGGCCATGAACGTCTCCTCGGGCGATGCCATGCAGTGGATGTCGGCCGCCGAGAGCTACTTCCTCCGCGCCGAAGCCAAACTGCGCTGGGATCTCGGCGCCGCCTCCGTCAAGGATCTCTATGAGAACGGCGTGCGCGCCTCCTTCCAGGAGCGCAGCGTCAGCGGTGCCGACCAGTACCTCGCCAACGACTACAGCCAGCCGGCCGACTTCACCGACATGAGCGGCAACGGACGCGACGCCTCAGCCGTCAGCACCGTCACCGTGGCCTGGAACGACGGCGATGCCTTCGAGCGCAAACTCGAGCGCATCATCACGCAGAAGTACCTCGCCATCTTCCCCGACGGACAGGAAGCATGGTCGGAATACCGCCGCACAGGCTATCCCGCCCTCTTCACCGTCGACACCAACGCCTCCAACGGCACGGTGAGCACCACACTGCAGATACGCCGCCTGCGCTTCCCGGCCTCCGAGTATTCCAACAACGCCGCCTGCGTGCAGGCCGCTGTCCGCCTGCTCGGCGGTTCAGACAATGCCGGCACCAAACTCTGGTGGGACAAGAACCCCAACCACTGATGACCGGGGCCAACCATCATCGTACAATATCATTCACAAACGCAACATCATGAAAATACTGAGATATTTCCTCGCCGCCCTCTTTGCCGCTCCGCTGCTCGCCGCCTGCGACACCGACATAGAGAACGCCGACGTCATCGGTCCCACGACCTACGACGCACAATACTACCAGAACCTGCGCGACTACAAGAAGAGCGACCACCAGATAGCCTGGGGATGGTTCTCCGACTATACGCAGATGAACTCCATGGCCACCCGCTTCCTCGGTCTGCCCGACTCGCTCGACATCTGCTCCCTTTGGGGCGGCATACCCAGCGACGACTCCACGCATATCGACACCCACTACCTGCCCGATGTGTACAAGGAGATGCGGTTTGTGCAGCAAACCAAGGGTACACGCCTGGTCGTGCCGACCATCATCCGTATCAAGGAAAACCCCGAATACTACGACTCCATCTGGGTGAAGCAGGACGACCCGCAGGCCGCCATGCGTGCCTACGCCCAAGCCTTGCTCCGACCCATCTTCGAGAACGGGCTCGACGGCATCGACATGGACTACGAGCCTGAAGGCGACCCGCTCTCGGGCAGCAACCTCGACTACTTCGTGGCCTACGTCGGCCAGTTCGTCGGCCCGATGGCATCGCCCGACAGCACCTTCACCTATCCCGACGGATTTACCATCAAGGGCAACCCCGACATGCTGCTCTGCATCGACTACTACAGTTCCACCCCCAGCGCCAACACGCTGCCCTACACCAACTGGTACGTCAACCAGACCTACGGCGGCTCCCCCGGCAGAGTGCCCTTCTCGGGCTGTCCTACCGAAAAGGTGGTCTACACCGAGAACGTGGGCGACAACTGGAAGAACGCCGAGTGCGGCCAACTGCTCACCTACGCCCGCTACCGTCCCGCCACAGGACGCAAGGGCGGCTTCGGCGCCTTCTACATGCACCGCGACTACATCAACACCGGATGGGGATGCAACAACTACGCCAACATGCGCCACGGCATACAGATACAGAACCCTGCCGTACACTGATCGCCGCAAACCATAACAACAACTAACGTGCGTGCCGCATCCCTACAGGCGGCACGCCCAAACAACAAACGACAATGAACAAAATAAAATATCTCGTCCTCGCCCTGGCCGCCGTTCTCATGGCCGCCTGCCAGGAAAGCAACGGCGACTACCGCGATGTGGTCTACATCTCGGGCACCATGCAGAAGAACACCATACGCAAGGGCTTCGAGGGCAACGACAGCCTCAGCCTCACCGCTACCTCCACGGCCAAGGTCACCACGGCCGTCAAGGCCACCTTCGAGGCCGCACCCGACCTGCTCGACGCCTACAACCAGAAGGAAGGTTCTTCCTACATCCTTCCTCCCGCCGATGCGTACAGCATCGCCGACGCTACGGTCACCATCGAACCGGGACAGTTTGTCTCCACCGAAGCCAAACTCATGATCGCCGACCCCACCAAGTTTGAGGAAGGCAAGAGCTACTGCCTCCCCATCCGCATGAAGAGCGACGGCAACGTGCTCGAGTCGGCCTCCACCGCCTACATCGTGTTCGTACCTATCATCACCACCGATGTGGCCGACATCAACGGCAAGGCTTTCCTCGTACCGGGCTTCCGCAACAACGAGGCTCTCGGCCACCTCTCGCAGCTCACCATGGAGTGCAAGGTCTACGTCAACGATTTCTGCCATACCAACCCCTACATCTCTACGCTGATGGGATGTGAGGAGAACTTCCTCCTGCGCTTCGGCGACGTGTCGTGCGACCCCGACCAGCTGCAGCTGGCCGGCGGCAAGACGGGCGCTCCCTCTTGGGACAAGCCCGACAAGGGTACGGCCCACGCCGCCACCTTCCCCACCCACTTCCCCACCGGCAAGTGGTGCCACTTCGCCTGCGTCTACGACGGACAGCAGATCACCATGTACCTCGACGGCGAACCGATGGGCGACCCCGTCAAGGCTACCGGCGACATCTCGCTCGTGTGGAGTTATGACTACGGCACCTCCTACGGCGACAACAACGGCCCGTTCGCCATCGGCTACTCCGCCGGCGGACGCTACCTCAACGGCCGCGTGAGCGAGTTCCGCGTATGGAACGTGGCCCGCACTCCGGCCGACCTGCTCAACAATATCTGCTACGTCGACCCGAAGTCGGAGGGCCTCATCGCCTACTGGCGCTTCTGCGGCACCGACGAGCAGGAAGACGGGTCTATCCTCGACCAGACCGGACACGGCTACAACGCCGTACCGCGCAGCGGCCGCGCCTCATGGGTACCCAACCACAAGTGCCCCTACTGATCCCCACATCCATCTCAATAGCGAGGAGCGCACACCCCCGCTCCTCATCCACACCACATCTCAAACAATAATTTCCGCACAATGAAAACCAGCAAGATATACCTCTTCGGGGCCATGATGCTCGGCGCAGCCGCTCTCGCGGCCTGCAGCGACGACGAGAAATACGACGTCACGGGCGACCCCGGCAATCTCGTATACGTAGATCAGGGCGCAAGCAACGTCACCGAGTGCACCCTCTACCGCACACCCGCCGGCAACTACGGCGACCTCGAAGCCCGCCTCTCGGCCCGTCTGCAATATACCGTGAGCGACAGCGTCACCGTCACGGCCGTGGCCGACACCTCGCTCGTCTCTGCCTTCAACACCGAGCATGAGACCCAGTACGCCTCCCTGCCCGCCGATGTGCTCCGCGCCATCGAGGTCACGCCCGCCGGCATCTCCGCCGGCAGCAACGTGGCCTCTGCCGCCGTACACGTCTCCATACCCGAGTCGGCACGCGGCACGCTCACCGCCGAGGACTACGTGCTGCCCGTACGCCTGGCCGTCGCCGCCGTGGGCAGCAAGCAGACCGACCGCCCCGTGAGCGCCAGCCAGACCATGGCCACAGCCTACCTCGTCATCCACACCACGAGCGACATCGTCACGCTCAGCGGCAACAACACCGCCGCCTGCTCCATCGTCAAGACACCCGTAGGCGTGTTCGGCGACATCGACGGCGCATTCACCGCCACCCTGCTCCACGCCATCGGCTCCGACGTGAAGATCTCGGCCAAGGTAGACAACTCGCTCCTCGAGGAGTACAACGCCGAGCACTCCACCTCCTACGCCGCCCTGCCCGCATCGGTAGCCAACACGGTCGAGGTGACCCCCGCCACCATCGCCGCCGGCGAGACCTCCGGCACCGTCAGGGTGACCGCCGACAAGGAGAAGGCCAAGACGCTCGACGGCACGGCCTACCTCCTGCCCCTGCGCCTCACCGCCACCTACGCCGACGGCACCACGCAGACCATCGAGACGGCCAAGGCCTACATCACCCTCTCGTTCCTCGAAAGCCTCATCAACAGCAATCCTACCGAGATTATCGGTACCGTACAGCAAGACTGCTCGGCATGGGAGTGCATCGCCGCCACCAACCTCAACAAGGAGGACATGTCGTTTGATGCATGGACGCCCACCGCATCAAACGTCGACAACGCTTCCTTCACCGTCGACCTCAAGGGCGTACACAAGGTGAGCGCCTTCATGACCAACTGCTACGTCATGCAGAACGACGGCGCCCGCGTCTACCTCTCCACCGACGGCAAGACATGGACCGACCTGGGCAGCACCGCGGGCAACAATTCCATCCGCGACGACAACTGGAACTCCTGGTACGTGCTCTACGGCGGCGTATCGGCCCGCTACATACGCTACGACTTCACCCTCAACCCCAACTCCTGGGCATGGTCGTACGCCGACTGGGGCTACACCGACATACAGTGGGGCGTGGCCTTCGACGACTAAGCACACGGACACACAAACCCCGTAGGGGCGACAGAGTATAGGATAGGGGCTTGCCCCTATCTCAATATAATTCACAAACGTTGCCCCTGTAGGGGGCGCATAATTCAACCTCCACACCTCCGTGCCAATTTAATTATGCCGCCCCTACGGGGCTACGTGCCCCGCCCACCCTTTTCCCACACTCTACACCCAACCACCACAATGCCGTATATGTCATTTCTCCTCACCCTTCTCCTCCTCGTCGCCACCGCCCTGCCGGCCGCGGGCCAGAGCACGCAGCCGCAGTACGACGAGACCTTCCGCCCCGACAACCGCGTACACGACTTCGGCCACATACGCGAGAGCGACGGACGCGTCACCCACACCTTCCGCCTGCGCAACGAGGGCAAGAAGCCCGTCGCCATCTCCGCCGTCAACACTTGGTGCGGATGTATGGTGGCCTCCTACACCAAACGGGCCATCCGCCCCGGCGAGACGGCCAACATCACCGTCACCCTCGACCCCGACCACAAGAGCGGCAAGTTCATCAAGCAGGTCGTCGCGCTCACCGACGGTGGTAAGAAGTACGTGCGCCTGTGGGTCAAGGCCGACATCACCCCCGAGGTGCACCCCATCGCCGAAGAGTGCCCCTACGACTTCGGCCAGGGTCTGTGGATGAGCCAGAAGATGCTGCCCTTCCCCGACCTCGACAAGGGACAGGAGTACGCCTTCGAACTGCGCGTGGGCAACAACACTTCCCGCAAGATGACCGTTTCCTTCACCCGCCGCCCCGACAACCGCGTGCTGCGCATGCCCGAAAGCCTCACCCTCGCTCCCGGCGAGCGCCGCAGCATACGTGTGGCCTACCGCTACCCCCGCCGACATCCCCGCCCCTGCCACGTCGACATCATCCCCACCGTCAACGGCAAGACCGCACGCACCCTCCGCATAAAATGGAACGCAGGCGGCAAGTTCCGGTTGTTGTAGACATTTTGCAAATGGCGAGCCCCACGAGGACTCGCCATTTTTTATCATTTTGCCATGAAAACCACACCAAATACAACAAATCCACGTTGTTTTGATATTTTTTAACACAAAAAAAACAATTCTTGCCATTTTATTCGTACCTTTGCGGACTATCATATACATACCCGCCCTATCATGGGGGCGCGCACACCCGGAATACCCCGTCCCGACCCTTGAAACCGTCGGGCAAGAAAAAGGAAAAAGAATATCTACAAACGAAAGAAAATTCATCCACACGCTAAGCGTGGGAACATCATCTTATCTCTTTTCATCAATTAATTACATTACACACCATCTCTTCAAAACGAAAAACATCATTTGCGTATGAAAGGGAAACATTTACTCCTACACCATTATCGCCGCGCATTCGCTATCGCGGCCGTCGCCCTCGCTATAGCAGGAGCGGCACAGGCACAGAACATGGTCACACCCGGCACCAAGGCCACCTCGGGTATTGCCAGCACGACCACCACAGTAGACTGGGACTATCAGACGCTGCAGGCATCGATTGATTTCAGCGGTATTAACAGTGATTTGAACATCATCAACTTCGGTAACAAAGATATAACTCGTGGAGAAAAGAGTTATTATCAAAAAAATGATATTGCCATCCGCATCTCCTATTATCCCGAGGGTTATAAAACCTCTAGCTACACATACGAAAACTATAAATTAGTCGTAAGATTCGCTACAGGTGGTAACAAAGACAAAGTAGAGTTCACCAACTGGAATTCCAGTAACAATGGTTACATCCTCAACATCACCTACAACAAGACCAATGGTCTGACCCTCACCGATGGCAATGGCAATACCATAGCAAACTACTCCTATTCAAGTTACTCGACCAACTACTTCAGCAAACTCACGTCCACCCTCGAGGTGAGTGCCGATGACAACTCCACCGCCACCTACAACTATGTACGCGTAAAGGGTATCTACGCCGCCACCGCCCCCGATTCCAAGGGTATGTACGCCATCAAGGGATGGACCGACAATACCAGTGAGATCAACGCCCTGATCACCGATGTCAACAAGACGGCCTACGACCTCACCGGTCTGAAATGCCCCTTCACCATCTCGCCCGCCAACAAGAACGCCATCGTAGCCGTAGCCGGAACGATCGGCACTGACGGCACCGCCACCCCCACCGACTCCTGGGGCGAGACCAAGAACCTCGTCGTAGCCGACGGTGACAACCTCGCCGCCGTCAACACCATCAACCTCATCGACGACAGCGACTACCACCCCGTGTACACCGGCCACGCCATCACCACCACTGAGAAGAGCGGAGGATATACTTATACGCGCGACATCAAGGTGACAAACACTACGTATGGCAAGTGGTTCTCTTTCTGTCTGCCTATGGATTTGACCACCATCCCCGATGGTGTCACCGTATGGGCCTACAACGCTACCAAGTCGAAGGGTACCCAGGCCGTATTCAGCAACACCACCCATCCGAAGGCCCACACCCCCTACTTCGCGCAGGCCACAAAAAACGTCACCATCAGTGCCTCCACCACTGGCACACTTGACATGACCAGCGCAAAAAGTATCAGCAACAACAAAGAAGTACCTCTCGTTTTCCATGGCAACTATGGCGTAATAGCAGGTGACGGTACACAGTATGCCCTGCAAAACTCATATACACAAAGCGACTCAAAAATGCCTGAATTTAAGAAGTTCAGTGCTGGCACCACCATCGATGCCTTCCGCGCCTACATCACAAGTGGAACTACTTCAGCCGACGCTGAAGATCTTTCCACCTACACCCTCTCGTTCGATGGAGACGCCACCGCTATCCGCAACATCTCTGCTGAGAACGCCGCAGAGACCGATATCTACACCATCGATGGCCGTCGCACAGGTACTACCTCCCTTCAGACCCTGTCCCATGGATTGTACATACAGAGCGGCAAGAAGGTCGTCGTAAAGTAAGGCATACCATCTATCAACAATAGTAGTCATACAAAAATAAGAAAGGATACCCTATTATGAAACACACATATCAGCAACCCACCATCAGCGTCATCACCCCCCTCACCGAATACCATCTGCTCGAAGGCAGCCAAGACCGTACAGGAGACCATATGACAGGTACCAACGCTAATTCGGGCCACGCCGACTCCAACTCCGCCGGCATCTGGGAGACCGACGAGGAAAACAACGATGCCATCTGGGGCACAAAGCACTGACGCAACCCCACCGTGCCGGACGACGGCACACGGGAAAAGAAAATAGACTACATAAATACAGATTTCAGTCCTACAGCGCGTAGGACACACAGACACGGGGTCCGGGCCGACAGGTGCGGGCCCCGTTGCAGTAAGGGAGGAAAAATATCAGGGAGTCGGTAAAAATATCGCAAGCGACGAGGTCCCGTAGGGGATGTTTCGCAAGCGACGAGTCCACCACAGAATGTTTCGCAAGCGTGAGTCCCATTTGGAATGTTTCGTAAGCGACGAGTCCCGTAGGGACGACAGAGTACAGGATAGGGGTTTACCCCTATCTCAACCGGTGTAACAAAACATAGCCCCTGTAGGGGGCGCATAATTCAATATGCGCGCAATGGTTGAAATATGCGCCCCCTACAGGGGCAACGTTTGAGGTAAATGCATAAAACGTAGGGGTAAACCCCTACGCTATATTATGTCGTCCCTACGGGACTTACGCTTGCGAAACATTCTGCGGTGGACTCGTCGCTTGCGAAACATTCCCTACGGGACTCGTCATTTGCGATATTTTTACCAAACACCAATAATAAAAAATCATGGTGACCAACACCTTCATTTCAAAATTCCTCAAAAAATCTCAAACAAAACACGAAAAACGTTTGCCGCTCGATTTTTTTTGTTAAATTTGCAGTTAAACCAACCTCACGCCACAAATCTTCCACAAAAAAACAACAAACTGTTTCGGCGCAAGCCGTACCACCCCACACCCATCCCGAAAAACACCCCGACACCCATCCTACACCCCACCGGGCACGATGACCGCCGTCACCGTCTCTTGACCCTATATGCCCGCCCGCAAGGGCAAGGAGCAGCCACACCGGTAATGTTAGGAAACACTTTAGACAATATTTAGGAAACACTTTAGGAATAGTATATAAATGACTTTGATTGGAAAACGGACACCGTGATGATGTCCTGACGCGGAAGCAGCGGCTTCCGCGTTTTTTTGTGTCCCGTGGATTCCGGCACCCGTCCGCCCGCGCGACGGAAAAATTTCGCCCCCATTTTTTGCCGTCCCCAAAAAAATTGCGTACTTTTGGAGCGGACACCCCCATACAAAGGGCAGGGCCGCGACGCGCCCCCCTGCAGGGACACCACCCCCAACACTACTCACTACCGGTACGGCCCGAGGCCGCACCCACAACCCCAAAGGAGGAAACACCATGAACACCGAAGAAAAGATCATCACCCAAGAGAATTTTGAGGATACCTACGTCGACAGCATCGAAGAAGAGCGCATCGACAAGTTCGTCTGCGACGAGATGGCGCGGCAGATACACCGCTACATCAAGGCCATGTCAGGCACGAAGCGCATGATGCTCCGCTTCGAGGAGCAACTATCGACCCTCACCGTGGCCGAGAAGGAAGCCGCCATCGCCAAGTACATCGACCTCAACCGCAAGGTGCTCAGCGGGCTCGACTTCAAGATCGTGCTCACCCGCGCCATGGCCAACTACTGCGACACGTTCAGTTATCTGCTGCGCCTGGTCAACGACAAGCGCAAGATGGTATACTACCTCAACCGCATCCGGCAGAAGTACGTGCAGTGGCATGAGGTGTACGAGGAGGGCGGCAAGTTCGGTATCAAAGACCACAACGGCCGCACGCTCATCCCCGCCGAGTACGATTTTCTGCGCTGGTCGTACGTCTATGTCGACGACCTCGTGCAGATGCCCGTCATCGCACAGAAGGACGGCAAGATGGGCCTCGTCATGCCCGACGGCCAAGGCACCCCCGTCACCCCCTTCGTCTACGACGACATCTCCTTGCGCGACGAAGACCCCTACTACGAGGCCACACGCGACGGCGTGGAAGGATATATCGAGTGGGGCGGAACGTTCCGGGAGAAGGAGCAGTAGGAAAGCCCCGTAAGACGTGCCCCAAGGACGCAAAGCCCCGTAGGGGCGGAAAAGACGTAAGGACGCACAAGCCCCGTAGGGGAGGAAAAGACGCAAGGACGCACAAGCCCCGTAGGGGCGGCATAGTACAGGATAGGGGTTCACCCCTATCATTAACGGTTATCCAAAATTTTGCCCCTGTAAGGGGCGCATAATTGAAACGCACGCGGATTGTTGAATTATGCGCCCCCTACAGGGGCTGGTTATGAGATAGCGATGAAAAGATAGGGGGTAACCCCCTATCCTATACTATGCCGCCCCTACGGGGCTTGTGCGCCCTTGTGTCTTTTTCTTCCTACGGGGCTTTGCCCTCCCAATCCCCAATTCCCATTCCCCTATCCCCCTATCCCCTTTTTCCCCCCATACTTTCTTACATTTTTACTTTTATTTGTACCTTTGCATCTGTATATACAAATCATAACAAGACATGTCACTAAAATGTGGAATCGTGGGACTGCCCAATGTAGGCAAGTCCACACTCTTCAATTGCCTGTCCAACGCCAAGGCCCAGGCAGCCAACTTCCCCTTCTGCACCATAGAGCCCAATGTGGGCGTCATCACCGTACCTGACGAGCGGCTCACCCGTCTGGCCGAGATTGTACATCCGGGACGCATCGTGCCCGCCACCTGCGAGATTGTCGACATCGCCGGACTCGTCAAGGGAGCCAGCAAGGGCGAGGGACTGGGCAACAAGTTTCTCGGCAACATCCGCGAGACCGACGCCATCATACACGTGCTGCGCTGCTTCGACGACGAGAACATCGTGCGTGAGGGCGGTGCCGCCGTCAACCCCATAGAAGACAAGGAGACCATCGACACCGAGCTCCAGCTCAAAGACCTTGAGACCGTCGAAGCCCAACTGCCCAAGCAACAGAAAATCGCCGCCACCGGCAACAAGGATGCCAAGGTAGCCGTCGCCGTGCTCGAAGCCTACAAGGAAGCCCTCGACAAGGGACTCAACGCCCGCACCGTCACCTTCGACACCAAGGAGGAGCAGCGTGCCGCCCACGACCTCTTCCTGCTCACGGCCAAGCCCGTGCTCTACGTCTGCAATGTCGACGAGACCTCCGCCCGCGAAGGCAACGCCTACTCCGCACAGATCGCCGAGATAGCCGCCAGCGAGGGAGCCGAGATGCTCGTCATCGCCGCCAAGACCGAGGAAGACATCGCCTCGCTCGAGACCTACGAGGACAAGAAGATGTTCCTCGACGAGCTCGGCCTTGAGGAGAGCGGCGTCAACCGCCTCATCAAGAAAGCCTACGCCCTGCTCAATCTCCAGACCTTCATCACCGCAGGCGAGATGGAAGTCAAGGCCTGGACCTACCACAAAGGCTGGAAAGCCCCGCAGTGCGCCGGCGTGATACACACCGACTTCGAGAAAGGATTTATCCGCGCCGAGGTCATCAAGTACGACGACTACATCAAGTACGGATCGGAAGCCGCCGTGCGCGAAGCCGGCAAACTCGCCATCGAGGGCAAGGAGTACCTCGTGGAGGACGGCGACATCATGCACTTCCGCTTCAACGTATAGTACCGCACTTTCTTCCCCCGGGACGGACACACACTTCTTCTTTTTTTCCCATCGTGTCCGTCCCTTAACAAAATACCACCGCCATGCCACAATACATACTCTGGAACCCCGACCTCGTGGCCCTGCACCTCGGTCCGCTCGCCGTCAGATGGTACGCCCTCTGCTGGCTCGTCGGCCTGCTCGCCGGCTATTTCATCGTCAAGCGCCTCTACCGCCGCCAGGGACTGAGCGACGAGGCGTTCGACCCGCTCTTCATCTACTGCTTCATCGGCATCCTCGCCGGAGCGCGTCTCGGCCACTGCCTCTTCTACGAGCCGGGCTACTTCCTTTCCTCCGGCCAGCACATCGTGGAGATGATCCTCCCCATACGGTTTACCGCCGACGGCGTACACTTCACCGGCTATGAGGGACTGGCCTCGCACGGCGGCACCATCGGACTCATCATCGCCATACTGCTCTACGTCAGGAAGACCCGCGTACCCCTGTGGCGCGTGCTCGACAATATCGCCATCGCCACCCCCGTGACCGCCTGCTGCATACGTCTGGGCAACCTGATGAACTCCGAGATCATCGGCAAGGTGACCGACGTGCCCTGGGCCTTCATCTTCCAGCGCGTCGACGCCTATCCCCGCCACCCCGGACAGCTCTACGAGGCCCTGTGCTACATCGCCTTCTTCTTCATCGGGCTGGCCGTCTACCGCCGCCGTCCGCAGTTGGCCGGCACAGGCTTCTTCTTCGGCCTCTGCCTCACGCTCATCTTCGCCTCGCGCTTCCTCATCGAGTACACCAAGGAGGTGCAGGAAGCCTTCGAGGCCGCCCTGCCCATCGACATGGGCCAGATACTCTCCCTGCCCTTCATCGTCCTCGGACTGTGGTGCATGATACGCGCCCGGAAGAAGGCCGCACACGAATAAGGCGGATGCAAGCAGTTTAAACACTAAAGAAAAATCACACGACACTATGGAATACAACTTCAGAGAAATAGAGAAACGCTGGCAGCAGCAGTGGGTCGACGACAAGACCTACCACGCCACCGAAGACCCCAACAAGGAGAAATACTACGTGCTCAACATGTTCCCCTACCCCTCGGGAGCCGGACTGCACGTAGGCCACCCTCTGGGCTATATCGCCTCCGACATCTACGCCCGCTACAAGCGGCTGTGCGGCTACAACGTGCTCAACCCCATGGGCTACGACGCCTACGGACTGCCCGCCGAGCAGTACGCCATACAGACCGGACAGCACCCCGAGAAGACCACCAACGAGAATATCGCGCGCTACCGCAGCCAGCTCGACAAGATAGGCTTCTCCTTCGACTGGGACCGCGAGGTGCGCACCTGCGACCCGAAATACTACCACTGGACACAGTGGGCCTTCATCCACATGTTCGGTTCCTATTTTGATACCGAGCAGCAAAAGGCGCAGCCCATCGCCGACCTTGAAGCCCACTTCGCCGCACACGGCACCGAGGGCATCCATGCCGCACAGAGCGAGGAACTCGCCTTCACCGCCGACGAGTGGAACGCCTACGACGACAAGCAGCGCCAGCAGGTGCTCATGAACTACCGCATCGCCTACCTCGGCGAGACGATGGTCAACTGGTGTCCCGGACTGGGCACCGTACTGGCCAACGACGAGGTAGTGGGCGGTGTCAGCGAGCGCGGCGGCTACCCCGTCGTACAGAAGAAGATGCAGCAGTGGTGTCTGCGCACCTCAGCCTACTCGCAGCGTCTGCTCGACGGACTCGACACCGTAGACTGGTCTGACTCGCTCAAGGAGACCCAGCGCAACTGGATCGGCCGCTCCGAAGGCACCGAGATGCAGTTCCGCATCGACGGCACCGACACCGTCTTCACCATCTTCACCACACGCGCCGACACCATCTTCGGCGTCACCTTCATGGTGCTCGCCCCCGAGAGCGAACTCGTGGCACAGGTCACCACCGACGACCACCGCGACGAGGTGGAAGCCTACATCGCCGCCACCAAGAAACGCACCGAGCGCGAGCGCATCGCCGACCGCAGCGTCAGCGGCGTGTTCACCGGAGCCTACGCCGTCAACCCCTTCACAGGCGAGAAGATACCCGTATGGGTGTCCGACTACGTGCTCGCCGGCTACGGCACGGGAGCCATCATGGCCGTACCTGCCCACGACTCGCGCGACTACGCCTTCGCCCGCCACTTCGACCTGCCCGTCATCCCCCTCATCGAGGGAGCCGACGTGTCGGAACAGAGTTTCGACGCCAAGGAGGGCACCGTCGTCAATTCGCCCAAGGCCGGCGTAGAGACCCTCGACGGCTTCTCGCTCAACGGTCTGAGCGTCAAGGAGGCCATCGCCGCCACCAAGCAGTTTGTCACCGCCCACGGCATGGGCCGCGTCAAGGTGAACTACCGCCTGCGCGACGCCATCTTCTCGCGCCAGCGCTACTGGGGCGAACCGTTCCCCGTATACTACAAGGACGGCATGCCGCAGATGCTCCCCGAGGAGTGCCTGCCCCTCACCCTGCCCGAGATCGACAAGTACCAGCCCACCGAGACCGGCGAACCGCCCCTCGGCCGCGCACGCCTCTGGGCCTGGGATACCGAGAAGCGCCAGGTGGTCGACAAGGCCCTCGTTGACGGTGAGACCGTCTTCCCCCTCGAACTCAACACCATGCCCGGCTTCGCCGGATCGTCGGCCTACTACCTGCGCTACATGGATCCGCACGACGACAAGGCCCTCGTCAGCCCCGAGGCCGATGCCTACTGGCGGTCGGTAGACCTCTACGTGGGCGGTGCCGAGCACGCCACGGGCCACCTCATCTACTCCCGCTTCTGGAACAAGTTCCTCCACGACATGGGCGTAAGTTGTGAGGAAGAGCCCTTCCGCAAACTCGTCAACCAGGGCATGATACAAGGCCGCTCCAACTTTGTCTACCGCGTCAACAGCGACGACCACGACAAGGCCCCCGTCTTTGTGAGCCTCGGTCTGAAGAAGGACTACGACACCACCCCCATCCACGTCGACGTGAACATCGTCAGCGCCGACATCCTCGACACCGAAGCCTTCCGCAAGTGGCGTCCGGAGTACGCCAACGCCGAGTTTATCCTCGAAGACGGCAAGTACGTCTGCGGCTGGGCCGTGGAGAAGATGTCGAAGTCGATGTTCAACGTAGTCAACCCCGACATGATCGTCGAGCGCTACGGTGCCGACACGCTCCGTCTCTACGAGATGTTCCTCGGTCCGGTAGAAGCCCACAAGCCCTGGGACACCAACGGCATCGACGGTTGCCACCGCTTCCTCAAGAAACTCTGGAACCTCTACTACGACACGCGCAGCGGTGCCTTCCTGCCCGCCGACGGCGACGCGCCCAAGGCCGAAAGCCTCAAGACGGTACACAAACTCATCAAGAAGGTCACCGAGGACATCGAGAAGTTCTCCTACAACACCTCCATCTCGGCCTTCATGATCGCCGTGGGCGAACTGTCGCAGCAGCACTGCACCGACCGCACACTGCTCGAGACCCTCGTCGTGCTCATCGCTCCCTTCGCCCCCCACATGGCCGAAGAGTTGTGGCACGCCCTCGGCCACGACACCACCGTCTGCGACGCCGAGTGGCCCAAGTACGACGAGCAGTACCTCGTCGAGAGCCAGATGCAGCTCACCGTCTCCTTCAACGGCAAGGCCCGCTTCCAGGCACAGTTCCCCGCCGATGCCGACAACGCCGCCATCGAGCAGTCAGTACTCGCCGACGAACGCTCGGCCAAGTACCTCGAAGGCAAGCGCGTGGTCAAGGTCATCATCGTGCCCAAGCGTATCGTCAATATCGTCGTGAAGTAAACCCATAACGGCCACAGCCCGCAAGCAGGCAGTACAAATACAAGCCCTGCAGGGGCGTAACAATCCCAGCCCAGGGTGAGCGGAGCGGCGACAGCCGCGAAGCGTAACCCTGGGTTGCACGGTTCGCAACCAAGGGTGGCCTGTAAGGTCACCACAACAACACGACAGACCTCAATAATCCTCACTGTCCATGTCGCACAAATCCAAATCCATCCCTACTCTATGATGTCAAAGCGTACCATCCTGCGCGAAGTCAAGGACTACATCAACATCACCTTCGGACTGATGCTCTACACCTTCGGCTTCACCGTCTTCCTGCTGCCCTACAAGATTGTGACGGGCGGCATCACCGGTATCGGTGCCATCATCTTCTACGCCACAAGGTTTCCCGTACAGTACACCTTCTTCATCGTCAACGTGGCCCTCATCATCGCCGCCCTCCGCATACTCGGCTGGCGCTTTCTGATGAAGACCATCTACGCCACGTTTGCCCTGACCATCATGCTGCAGTTCGCCCAGGAGATTGTGGTGCAGCCCGACGGGTCGTTCTACAAACTGCTCGGCGACGGCAACGACTTCATGTCGCTCATCATCGGCTGCCTCATCACCGGCACGTCGCTGGCCATCGTCTTCCTCAACAACGGGTCGACGGGCGGAACGGACATCATCGCCGCCTCCGTCAACAAATTCTACAACGTGTCGCTCGGCCGCGTGCTCATCATGGTCGACGTGTGCATCATCGGCAGTTGCGTCTTCATCGACTCCTTCGGTACCGTCGACATCCGCCTGCAAAAGGTGGTCTTCGGTCTCTGCACCATGTTTGTGGAGTGCTCCATGCTCGACTTCGTGATGAACTGGCAGCGTCAGAGCGTGCAGTTCCTCATCTTCTCGCGCAAGTACAAGGAGATCGCCAACGCCATCACCCACACCACCGACCACACTCTCACCCTGCTCGACGGCCACGGCTGGTACACCGGCAACGAGATGAAGGTGATCTGTCTGCTGGCCAAGAAGCGCGAGTCGGTGCTCATCTTCCGCCTCATCAAGACCATCGACCCCGCCGCCTTCGTCAGCCAGTCGAGCGTCATCGGCGTGTTCGGCGAAGGGTTCGACCCCATCAAGGTGCGCGTCAACAAGAAGAAAAACAGGCGGCGCTACTGGACCAGCCCCTCCAGTTTCCTGCACAACCCATAATCAAAAGCCTTCACCAAGGCATACCCAACAAGCCCACAGAAAAACATGAAAATCGTATTCGCCACCAACAACGCCCACAAACTGCAGGAGATACGCGACATCCTCGGCCCCGACTTCGAGATACTCTCTCTGGCCGACATCGGCTGCCACGACGACATACCCGAGACCGGCGACACCCTTGAGGAGAACGCCCTGCAAAAGGCACGCTACGTCTACACCCACTACCACATCTCCTGCTTCGCCGACGACACCGGACTCGAGGTCGACGCCCTCGGCGGCGCACCCGGCGTACACAGCGCCCGCTACGCCGAAGGCACCGACCACGACAGCGAGGCCAACATGGACCGCCTGCTGCGCGAACTCCGCGACAAGGACGACCGCCACGCCCGCTTCCGCACCGTCATCTGCCTCATCGAGCAGCAGCCCGTCTGCCCCTGCGGATGCACCGCCATCCCCAAGGTACGGCTGGTAGAGGGCAGCGTCGAGGGCCGCATCGCCACCGAGCGGCACGGCACCGAGGGTTTCGGCTACGACCCCCTCTTCATCCCCGACGGCTACGACCAGACCTTCGCCCAACTCGGAGAAGACGTCAAGAACGGCATCTCACACCGCGCACGCGCCGTGGCCGAACTGGTGAAACTCCTCAAAAAATAAAATCCGCATCACCGCCTCTGCTCCTCCCGCCCCTGTAGGGGGCGCAGATTATAGGATAGGGGTTTACCCCTATCTCTTTGCATCTCATACTCACCCTTGCCCCTGTAAGGGGCGCATAATTCAACACATCACCGCCTCTGCTCCTCTCCGTCCTCATCCCCACCTACAACCACGACTGCACCCCCCTTGTCGGTGCGCTCGTCACCCAGGCCGCCGCCCTCGGCGCGGAGGTCTGCGAGATCATCGTGGCCGATGACGGATCGGCCGACACTGCCGCCCTCGCCGCCAACCGCACCATCGAGCGCCACCCCCTGTGCCGCTACCTCGAGCGCGGACACAACACCGGACGCTCCGCCATCCGCAATTTTCTCGCCCGCCAGGCCCGAGGCGAGTGGCTGCTCTACATCGACAACGACATGGAGGTGCACCGCGACGACTATCTCGCACACTACGTGCGCCACCCGCTCGTGCAGTCGCACGAAAAGCCATCCGCGCCCTGTCTGCTCTACGGCGGATACACCGTCGGCGGCGACAGCCGCGCACTGCGCCACAACCTGCGCTACACCTACGAGAAGGCGCACACGGCCAACGCCTCAGCCACCGAGCGCAACGCCCGGCCCCACGCCGACTTCCATACCTCCAACTTCCTCACCCCCCGCACCGTCATGCTCGCCCACCCCTTCGACGAGCGCATACGCCGCTACGGCTACGAGGATGTACTGTGGGGAAAAACGCTCGCCGCCGCCGGCATCGGCGTGCAGCACATCGACAATCCCCTGGGGTTCGACCACTTCGAGACCAACCGCCAGTTTCTTGCCAAGACCGACGAGGCCATGCTCACCCTCGCCGAGTTTGCCGGCGAACTCGAAGGCTACTCCGCCCTTCTGCCCCTGGCCCGCCGACTGCGCCGACTGCACATGGCCGCCATCGTCGAAAAAACGGCCATAAACGTCATCCGCCCCCTCCTCGAAGGCAATAATACGAGCCTTTTTCTGTTTAATATGTACAAGGCAGGCCGACTGCTCGCCGCACAGCGCACCCTCGGCCGCTGACCCCATATATCTACCGACCCCACCACATCAACCACGCGCACACTATGAACATACGCCGCCACATCATGCAGGCCGCAGCCGCCGCCGCCGTCCTGCTCCTCACCCTCCTGCCCGCATACGCACACGCCGCCAAGGTAGGCACCTGGAAAAACTACCTCTCCTACTACGACATCTCCTACCTCTGCGAGGGAGGCGGACACGTATGGGCACTCGCCTCGGGCAACCTCTTCTCCTACAACCCCACCGACGGCGACGTGCAGACCTACGACCGGGTCAACGGGCTCAGCGCCACGGGCATCAAGGCCATCGCATGGTGCCAGGGAGCACACCGCCTCGTGGTCGTCTACTCCAACGGACTCATCGACTTCATCTCCGAAAAGGGCGACATCGTCTGCCTCTCCGACTTCTACTCCAAGACCACCTCGCTCGACAAGACCGTCAACGGCCTCACCGTCAGCGGGTCGCACGCCTACATCAGCATGGGCTTCGGCATCCTCGACATCGACGTGACCAAGGCGGTCGTGGCCAACACCTTCAACCTCGGCACTGCCGTCAACGCCACCCTCATCCACGGACAGGACATCGTCGCCGCCACCGCCTCCGGTGTCTACACCGCCAAGACCACCGACAACCTGCTCGACCGCACACAGTGGCGGCAACTCACCGACAAGGCCTTCACCCACACCTACTGGCTCGACGGACAGTGCGTCGTGCTCAGCCTGTACGACATGTACACCATCGACCTCACCACCGGCGCCCTCACCTTCTGCTGGAAACCGGGCTTCACTAATATCTGCGCCACCGACAAGCAGATCGTCTTCTACGGCTATGGCGGCACCTACTTCCAAACCACGCCCCAAAAGCACTACACCGTGTCGACCGCTATCTACGCCCTCTACCCCACCGGCAAGACCACCGACAAGGGCGACGAATACTGGACCTGCACCGGCGACGGACGCATCGTCAAGGGCTACTTCGCCCAAGACGGTACCTGCTCCTTCGACGAGACTACCGCCATACAGGCCGACGGACCCAAGTACCAGTGGTGCGGACTGCTCAAGATACGCAACTCCCTGCTCTACTCCACCTCCGGATACAGCGACACCAACCCCAACATCACCCCCACCATACAGGTATGGGACGGCAGCGCCTGGACCATCTACGACGAGTCGTTCGTCCCGGCGCTCGACCACAGTTACCTCGTCGGCCTCGACTTCGACATCGACCCCAAAGACCCCAACCACCTCTTCCTCGGCACCCGCACCGGACTCTACGAATTCCAGTCGGGCAAACTCACCAAGGCATACGACATAGACAACAGTCCGCTCAAGGAAGTGGAAGGCATATCCAGACCCAAAAACTACACCTACGCCAACGGCACACTCTTCGACGATGACGGACGCCTGTGGGTGTTCAACGGCTTCTCCAACACCACCTCGCTCATGAGCCTGCACAACGGCAAGTGGACCCAGCACCACAACAAGGCCTTCACCGACAACGACGGCCGCTCCTTCATCATGCAGCGCACACTCATGCGCGACAGCCGCGGACTGTACTGGATGACCAACTACAACTGGACCTACCCCGTCCTGGCCTGCTACCAGCCCTCCGCCGACCCCGACACCGAGGGCGGCGACGCCGCCAAGAAGTACCCCACCTTTGTCAATGAGGACGGCACCACGCTCGAGGTGCAGACCGTATCGTGCTGCGCCGAAGACAACGACCACAACATCTGGATCGGCACCGATGTCGGCCCCATCTACCTGCCCTCCGCACAAATCGGCACCGACAACGACATCTTCATGCAGGTCAAGGTGCCCCGCAACGACGGCACCAACCTCGCCGACTACCTCCTCACCGGCATCAACACCACCGCCATAGCCGTCGACGGCGCCGGACGCAAGTGGTTCGGCACCGCCGGACACGGCATCTACCTCATCTCGGCCGACAACATGGAGCAGGTGCAGCACTTCACCACCGACAACTCCGCACTCATCTCCGACGACATACAGAGCATCGCCATCGACGGCAAAAGCGGAGAAGTGTACATCGGCACCGACAAAGGACTCTGCTCCTACACCAGCGAAGCCTCCGACCCCGCCGACGACATGACCAAGGACAACGTCTACGCCTACCCCAACCCCGTGCGGCCCGACTACACCGGCTACATCACCGTCACCGGACTCACCCTCGACGCCGACGTCAAGATCGTCACCTCCTCCGGCGCCCTCGTCGCCCAGGGACACAGCACCGGCGGCTCCTTCCTCTGGGACGGCTGCGACACCAAAGGCAAGCCCGTCGCCTCCGGCGTCTACATGGTCGTCACCGCCAAGGCCGACGGATCAAAAGGCACCGTGTGCAAGATTGCCGTGGTGAGATAATCCACATTGGCATCCGGTAAAAAATATCGCAACGAGCGAGTCCCAATAAGGATTTCGCAAGCGTGAGTCCCGTAGGGACGACAGATCATAGCGTAGGGGCTTGCCCCTACGTTTTTTATTTGTATCCAATAAATTGCCCCTGTAAGGGGCGCATAATTCAATATCATTGCAATGGTTGAAATATGCGCCCCTTACAGGGGCATTGTTTGTCAATCATGCTTGAGGTAGGGCCGAGGCCCTACCCTGCATTATGCCGCCCCTACGGGGCTTTGCCGTGCGCACCATTTGCCAATCCCCCATTCCCATTTTCCAATCCCCATCCCCTACTTTTCCCCCATCCCCTACTTTTCCCCCAATATGTATAACATCATCCCATTGATACACAACCCTATACCCTACTTATCCACACATTGTGGAAAACTACCTTCCACCTTATCCACACCTTTCTCCCCATGTGGGGAAAACCCAAAAAGTCGGCACAAAACATTGCAACCTCAAAAGAAAGCAGTACTTTTGCAGTATAGTGACGGTGAAAAATAAATTGATACGATTTGCGGCTTATATTTTTGAGATGTTTTTGTCTCTTGAAGAGGGAGCATAGCGGGCTATGTGACCGATGAAAGAGGCGAAAACAGCCAAAAAGATGAGTCGGACAACCGTTCGAATATGTATTTCGTAGTTCTCAAATCGTACCAAGTTGTTTTTTTTACCGTCACATAGGTGATAGGCTATGCCTATACGCTCCGGCCGGAAGTCACGACCCCCCTGCGCCGGACCCTAAAAAACCGGCACCACCCCCACAAAAGCCCCACAAACAACAACAGAAAAAACCTCCACTATGCCCTGGTCAGACGAATATCTGCCGCTCCTGCTGCAACTCTACCTCAAGACTCCCGCCGGCATCAAGCCGATGTACTCGCGCGGGCTTGTCGACCTTGCCCTCCTGCTGCACGTCAGCCCGCGGCAGGTCTACGCACAGATGTTCCGCCTGCGCCGCCGCGACACCCCTCGCATAGAGCGGCTCTGGCAACAGTACGGCGACAACCCCAGACGGCTCGCCCGCGACGCAAAAACAGTCAGGCAGACCCTTGACGGGTTCGGACAGCCCGACACCTTCTATGATGGCGTAGAGATATGCAGCGGATGGGAAAACGACTTCCTCCCCCTGCACCCCGGCACCACCCTCACCCCCGTGGCCCTCATCCTCACGCTCGACCTCTACTTCCGCCTCACCCCCGCCACCATGACCGCCGACACGCCCGAGGTGGCCGAACTGGCACGCACCGTGGGCGCACCCGCCGCCGACCTCGTGGCCGTGATGCACACCTACATGACCCTCGACCCCTACCTCCGCCGCCACGGACAGGCCGACCCCCGCTGGACAGCCGCCTGCACCGACATCTGGCACCGCTACGCCGCCGACGACCCCGAGCGGCTCGCCACCGCCGCCGCCTGCCTCCACGACTACTACAAGAAGTAGCCCAAAAACGAAAGAACAACAGGAAAACAATATCCTCCCCGTAACAAAAAAAGATGGCACAGAAACTCGTACAGCAACAGGAACTCCGTCTGCAGCAGGTGCAACGCCTCTCGCAGCAGCAGATGCTGCAGGTACGCCTGCTCGAGATGCCCCTCACCGAACTGGAGCAGAGCGTGCACGCCGAACTCGACGACAACCCCGCCCTCGAGACCGACGGACACGACGACACACTGGCCGACACCGCCACAGGCGACAGCACCGCCGACACCGCCACAGGCGAGAACAGCGAGGGCGACGAGGGTGACACCTTCGAGCGCGAAGAGCGCCGCGACGCCCTTGAGGACGCCCTCGAGGGCATCGGCCGCGACGACGACATGCCCACCGCCTCATGGCGCGAAGACGGGCCGCAGAGCGCAGACTACGAGGAGACCGTCTGGGGCGACACCACCTCCTTCTACGACAAACTCAAGGAGCAGACCGGAGAACTCGACCTCAACCCCACCGAGCAGCAGGTCATGGAGTACGTCATCGGATCGCTCGACAACGACGGACTCCTGCGCAAGAGCAATGCCGACCTGGCCGACGAACTGGCCATCTACCACGGGCTCGACATCACCGAAGACGACGTGGCACGCGCCGTCGGACAGATACAGACCTTCGACCCCGCCGGCATCGGCGCACGCGACCTGCGCGAGTGTCTCCTGCTGCAGATTGACCGCCGTCCCGAAGGCCGCATGCGCGACTTGATGCACACCGTCATCGCCGACCACTTCACCGCCTTCACCAAGAAACACTGGGACCGCATCGCCGCCGACCTGTCGCTCTCTCCCGCCGCCGCCGAGGAACTGCAGAACGAGCTCCACCGCCTCAACCCCAAGCCCGGAGCAGCCATGGGCGAGACCGTCGGACGCAGCATGCAGCAGATCACCCCCGACTTCATCGTCGACACGCAGGACGACGGCACCATCACCCTCACCCTCAACAGCGGCGACCTGCCCCGGCTCAAGGTGTCGCCCGCCTTCACCTCGCTCGTCGAGACCTACCGCGCCAACAAAGCCTCCATGACCCGGCGCGACAAGGAAGCCCTGCTCTACGCCAAGGAGAAGGTCGACAAGGCCGCCGGATTTATCGAGGCCGTCAACCAGCGCCGCCGCACCCTCACCCTCACCATGCAGGCCATCATCGACTGGCAGCGCCCCTTCTTTCTCGACGGCGACGAGGCCGACCTGCGCCCCATGATCCTCAAGAACATCGCCGAGCGCACGGGGCTCGACATCTCCACCGTCTCGCGCGTGAGCAACGTCAAGTATGCCCAGACCAAGTGGGGCACCTTCCCCCTGCGCTTCTTCTTCAGCGACGGCTACACCACCGGCGGGGGCGAGGAACTCTCCACCCGCCGCATAAAGATGGCCCTGCGCGACATCATCGCCAAGGAAGACAAGCACCGCCCCATGAGCGACGACGCCCTCGCCGCAGCCATGGCCAAAGCCGGATACCCCATCGCCCGCCGCACCGTGGCCAAATACCGCGAACAGCTCGGACTGCCCGTGGCCAGACTCCGGAAAAAATAACGGCGCACTCCCAATGAGACGATAAAAAAAGAAATGAAAGAGAAACATATCATCATCGCCGCACGGATACTGAGCGTCGTCTTCACGCCCTTCTACCTGCCCATTGTCGGACTGGCCGCCCTCTTCACCCTCAGTTATCTGAGCCTCACGCCCCTGTCCTACAAACTCACGGTCGTGCTCCTGACCTACCTCTTCACCATCCTCCTGCCCTCCCTGCTCATCCGCCTCTACCGCCACGCCATGGGCTGGACCCGGCACGAACTCTCCCGACAGGAACGCCGTGCCATACCCTACCTCATCTCCATCGCCTGCTACTTCCTCTGCTGCCACCTCATGGGCCGCCTCCACATCCCCTCCTTCGTGGCCGCCATCCTCATCTCCGCACTCATCGTGCAGATCGTCTGCGCCATAGTCAACGTATGGTGGAAAATCTCCACCCACACCACCGCCATCGGCGGCGTGGCAGGCGCACTCGTGGCCTTCTCACAGATATTCCTCTTCAACCCCGTATGGTGGCTATCGCTCGTCCTTATCCTCGCCGGGATGGTCGGCACCAGCCGCATGATACTCCGGCAGCACTCCCTGCACCAGGTCGTCACCGGATTTCTCATCGGCATACCCTGCGGCTACGCCGGTTTTTTAGTGTAGGCCATCCACACAGAATATACGCACATACCCCCAACAAGAATACGACAAAAAAACATACGCACATGACACCACAAGTAAGCATCATCATGGGCTCCACCTCCGACCTGCCCGTCATGGAGAAAGCCTGCAAGTTTCTTGACGACCTTCACATCCCCTTCGAGGTGAACGCCCTCTCGGCCCACCGCACGCCCGACGCCGTCGAGCAGTTCGCACGCGGAGCCGCCGCACGCGGCATCAAGGTCATCATCGCCGGAGCAGGCATGGCCGCCGCCCTCCCCGGAGTGATCGCCGCCTCCACCACCCTCCCCGTCATCGGCGTACCCATCAAGGGCATGCTCGACGGACTCGACGCCCTCCTCTCCATCGTACAGATGCCCCCGGGCATACCCGTAGCCACCGTCGGTGTCAACGGCGCCATGAACGCCGCCATCCTCGCCACCGAGATGCTCGCCCTGGCCGACAGCGACATCGCCGCACGCCTGGCCGACTACAAGTCTACCCTCGGCGCCAAGATCGAAAAGGCCAACGCCGACCTCCGCGAGGTGAAGTACACCTACAAGACCAACTGATACCACATCCCCCTCACCACAAGCATGGATATATTCAACTACAGCCGGCGGGAGACCACTCCCGTACAAGTCGGCGACCTCCAGATAGGCGGCGGCGCACCCGTGCGCGTGCAGTCCATGACCACCACCAACACCAATGACACCGCCGCCTGCGTCGCACAGGCCGAGCGCATCATCGCTGCCGGAGGCGAACTCGTGCGCCTCACCACCCAGGGCCGCCGCGAAGCCGAAAACCTCGCCAACATCAACGCCGCCCTGCGCGCCGACGGACACGACACACCCCTCGTGGCCGACGTACACTTCAACGCCAATGTGGCCGACGTGGCCGCCCTCTACGCCGAGAAGGTGCGCATCAACCCCGGCAACTACGTCGACCCGGCCCGCGTCTTCAAGAAGATAGACTACACCGACGAGGAGTACGCCGCCGAACTCCAGAAGATAGAAGACCGCCTCGTGCCCTTCATCCGCATCTGCCGCGAACACCACACGGCCGTGCGCATCGGCGTCAACCACGGTTCGCTCTCCGACCGCATCATGTCGCGCTACGGCGACACGCCCGAAGGCATCGTGGAGAGCTGCATGGAGTTTCTGCGCATCTTCCGCCGCGAGCAGTTCGACAATGTCGTCATCTCCATCAAAGCCTCCAACACCGTCGTCATGGTACGCTCCGTGCGCCTCCTCGTAGAGACCATGGACCGCGAAAACATGCACTACCCCCTGCACCTCGGCGTCACCGAGGCCGGAGAGGGCGAGGACGGACGCATCAAGAGCGCACTGGGCATCGGCGCACTCCTCACCGACGGCATCGGCGACACCATACGCGTGAGCCTCAGCGAAGAGCCCGAAGCCGAGATACCCGTCGCACGCCAGCTCGCCGCCCATATCGCCGCACGCCAGGGACACCGCATCATCCCCGCCGCCACCGCCCCCGGCTACTCCTGGAGCGCACCCGTGCGCCGCAAGACACAGCCCGTGCTCGGCATCGGCGGCGACAACGTGCCCGCCGTCATCGCCACCCTCCCCGCCGGCACCGGTGCACACTACCACCCCGACACCACCCCCGACTACCTCTACACCGGAGCCGCCCTGCCCCAGGAGCGCATACCCGGCTGCCGCTACATCGTCGACTTCAACGCCTGGAAGGGCGAGGCCGACACCTACCCCATCTACCCCACCGCCGCCATGCCCTTCCTCGCCGCCTCCAAGGCACCGCTCAAGTTCCTCGTCCTGCAGTACGGCACCCCCACCGAAGAGTATTTCGCCTGTCTGCGCCACCACCCCGAAGTGGTGGTCGTCTGCCTCTCCCAGCACCAGAACCGCCCCGGAGAGATGCGCGCCATGGCCCACGAGATGACCGAAGCCCACCTCACCAACCCCATCGTCTTCGCCCTGCCCTACCGCCACAGCGCACAGGAGAAAGCCGCCCTGCAACTCGAAGCCGCCGCCGACACGGGCGCACCCCTCATCGACGGACTCGCCGACGGACTGTGGATCATGAACGACGGCGACATCACCCCCCGCGACCTCGCCGACACCACCTTCGCCATCCTCCAGGCCGCACGCCTGCGCACCTCACGCACCGAGTACATCTCCTGTCCCGGCTGCGGACGCACCCTCTACGACCTCCGCACCACCATCGCCCGCATCAAGGCCGCCACCGCCCACCTCAAGGGACTCAAGATCGGCATCATGGGCTGCATCGTCAACGGACCCGGCGAGATGGCCGACGCCGACTACGGATACGTCGGCGCAGGACCCCACCGCATCTCCCTCTACCGACGCAAGGAATGTGTCGAGAAAGCCATACCCGAAGAAGAGGCCGTCGAACACCTCCTCGCACTCATCGAGGCCGACAGCGAAGGGAAGGAAGGGTAGAGAAGATTTTTATTGGAAAAAATTCGCAAGTGGCGAGTCCCGTAAGGATTTCGCAAGCGTGAGTCCCGTAAGGATTTCGCAAGCGTGAGTCCCGTAAGGATTTCGCAAGCGTGAGTCCCGTAAGGATTTCGCAAGCGTGAGTCCCGTAAGGATTTCGCAAGCGTGAGTCCCGTAAGGATTTCGCAAGCGTGAGTCCCGTAGGGATTTCGCAAGCGTGAGTCCCGTAGGGACGACAGATTATAGCGTAGGGGCTTGCCCCTACGTTTTTACACATATATCTCAAACGCAGCCCCTGTAGGGGGCGCATATTTCAACCGCTACCAATATCATTGAATTATGCGCCCCTTACAGGGGCACCGGTAAATATCAATCCTAAAAACGTAGGGGCAAGCCCCTACGCTATACAATGTCGTCCCTACGGGACTACTCTTCCCTACACTATAATATACGCCCCCTACGGGGACATACACACGCCATACCCTCCTCGTTTTTTCCCCAAAAAACACATTTTCTCCCCTCCTCCGCAACTTTCCCTCCCCCCTCCCCCGTCCAACCCTATGGACACCCCCGAAAAAAAAACACACGTTTTACACAAAAAAAACACCGCTCTCTATGAAAAAAACGCTCACTACCCTCTTCACCCTCCTGCTCCTCATGGCCGTCACCGCCTGCGCCTCCGAAAAAATAAAGCATTCCGGCAAGAACGTCACCCACAACTACAACTGCACCGGATTTACCGCCATCGACTGCAACGCCCCCGTCACCATCCACTACACCCAAGCCAGCACCTACGCCGTGCGCCTGGTCACCAACACCGACTGGCAACCCGAGATCACCGTCAAGGGAAAGACCCTGCACATCGAGCACACGGCCAGCAACATCAGCCTCCCGAGCGACAACGCCACCGACCTCTACATCTCCTCACCCGATCTCTACAGCGTCAGCCTCTCCTCAGCCACCGACTTCCAGACCGCCAAGATCAAGAGCGACCGGCTGAAACTCACCACCTCCGGATCCACCTCCATCACGGCCGATGACCTCGACTGCGGCACCTTCATCCTCGACACCCACGGCGCAACCGACCTCACCGTCGGAAAACTCGCCGCCACCACCGCCGACCTCACCACCGCCGGAGCATCCGACATCACCGTCACCTCCGCACACTGCAACACCCTCAAGGGCAATATCGCCGGATCGGGCGACCTCATCCTCAAGACCGTCACCGCCGGACTCCTCGACCTGCAGTCTTCCGGATCATCCGACATCACCGCCAACGCCAGCGCCAAGACCGTCAACATCAGCGCCTCCGGAGCATCCACACACAAACTCCATATCAAAGCCGACAAGGCCAACATCGCCCTCACCGGATCAGGCGACGCCAATCTCGCCTACCAAGGCGGCACCCTCAACCTCAGCACCTCCGGAGCATCCGAGATAGAAGCCGACGTCACCTGCACCACCGTCAACGCCACCTGCTACGGAGCCAGCGACATCACCCTCAAAGGCACCGCCAAAAACCTCACCACCGACGGACAAAAAGACAATATCGACACCAGCAAACTGCGGAGAAACTGATCTTTTATTGGTATCCGGCAAAAACACAAACAACGGGTCCGAATTTCGCAAACAACGAGTCCGAATTTCACAAGCGTGAGTCCCGTAGGGATTTCGCAAGCATGGAATCACAATAAGAATATTGCAAATAACGAGTCCCGTAGGGACGACAGATTATAGCGTAGGGCGTTAGCCCTACGTTTTGATAGGGTTATCAACAACGTGCCCCTGTAAGGGGCGCATAG
>CAVFEZ010000024.1:0-34501 GCA_963621665.1 Akkermansia muciniphila
ATAGTTCAATCTCATACAATGAATTATGCGCCCCTTACAGGGGCTACGCTTATAAAGCCTAAGAGAGATAGGGCCGAGGCCCTATCCTGTAATATTCGCCCCTTACAGGGGCTGCGAATAGCGAATCGTGCAATGGTCAAAAGTAAGCCATAAATATCAAAGATCCTTGTAACGTGTAGATATTCAATGTATTACAATATTATATGATATTTTTACCGGACACCAATAACCGCAAATAGAAATCTTGGGTCAGTGTGTTGTACCACGATGAACGTTGCCCCGTCGCATCCATCAGGCACACTTCTTCTGCCGGGCAACTTTCTCCGCCCTGCCGGGAAAAGGCGACAAGGGCGCGGCGGGCGGTTTTTCGCGGTACGGTCTTGACCAGTGTCTTGCGCACTACAGAGAAACCGCGCAAGATACCTTCGGTCACAAAACTGGAGAGACACTCGGTGGGAATGACGGCCGAAAACGTACCGTCGGGCTCCAGCAGACGGTCGACGGCAAGGAACAGGTCGCGATAGGTCAGCGACTCTGTATGCCGTGCCTTGCTACGGCTGTCGTCCGGACAGCGCAGACTGTTGTCATAGAACGGAGGGTTGGAGACAATCGCGTCATACTTCTCTTCCGCCCGGAAGTCCTGCACCGACGAACATATCACCTCAATACGGTCGGAAAACGGACTTTCTTGCACATTTTCCGAAGCCTGCCGACATGCGCCGCCGTCGATCTCCACTGCTGTGACGCGCCCTTCTGAAAAGCGTTGGGCCATCATCAGGGCTACAAGTCCGGTGCCCGTACCGATATCGAGCATCCGGCGGCCGCCCGCAGCCCATGCCCCAAGCAGTACACCGTCTGTGCCGACCTTCATCGCGCACCGGTCCTGGTGTACTGTAAACTGCCGAAAGGAAAAACTGTCGTTTGCCATATTGTTCTTTTGGGTGGTATCAAAATCTTTTGCGGTGGTATCAAAATTAGAATCCACCTTTTGTCCAAATGCTATAATAGAACAACGGATTTTACGTTCTATTTATTGTAGAACACCATCATTACCGCAACAACCATGAAACGATGACCTTCGGACTCTTGCTCATGTCGCTGTTCACGTTTGTCGAACTGAACTGCGAAAATCTCTTCGACTGCCAGCATGACACGCTCAAGCAGGATACGGAATTCCTGCCCGACGGCAGTTATCACTGGACACGCTCCCGATACTGGCGCAAACTCGACCATATCGGTCAGACCATTCTGGCCTGCGGCGAACAGGACTCGGGATGGCAGCTGCCCGACATGGCTGTGCTTTGCGAGGTGGAGAACGACACGGTGATGCGCGACCTCACCCGCCGTAGTCTGCTCCGCAAAGCCCGCTACAAGTATGTCATGACTTCTTCGCCGGATGTGCGCGGCATCGACATCGCCCTGGTCTACTCACCGTTCTCGTTCTATCTGCTCCGCCACCATTCCGTGCGCATACCCACGACGCCCGGCATGCGTCCCACCCGCGACCTGCTCTACGTCTCCGGACTTATTACAGGCGGCGACACGCTGCACGTCATCGCGGTGCACTGGCCTTCAAAACGGGGCGGCGCACGGCAGACCGATGCCTTCCGGCTGAGGGCGGCCGAAACAGTTGCAAGTGTCATGGATTCCATAAAAAGTATCAATCCTGATGCGAATATTATCATTGCAGGGGATTTCAATGACTATTCTCAATCGGAAAATATCAATCTGCTCATTCATCATGGCGTGCAAGACATCTCCGCCGATGCTATAGGCAGCCACGGCGCACGCGGTACGTACCGCTACAGGGGTCAATGGGGAAGCCTCGACCATATCCTCGTCAGCGCCGGACTTGTTTCCAAATTTATTGACTGCTACGTTATGGATGCCCCCTTCCTGTTGGAGGAAGACCAAAAGTACGGTGGCGTGAAACCCCGCCGCAATTATCTCGGCCCCCGCTATCTCAACGGTTTCAGCGACCATCTTCCGCTTGTCGCCCGCTTTCATTTCGAGGCACAGTAGTGATGCCTTTCACGGACAATCCGCTGGCATTGGTACAAAGGCCGTCCGGCTGAACGGACCTCCGGTAGGATTAGGATAGTGTGGGGGTATATACCGGCACACCGTAGACCGGAGAAATGACGGATAAGGCAAAAATGTATGCGTTTTTGGTTTTTGTTTATACTTTTTGTTGTTGGTTTGTGATGTTTTTTGTACTTTTGTCGGGTGTACAACTTCTTTTCCCGCACAATAAAAAAGGAAACATCTTCACACCAAGAAACGGATTACCCTGCACATCCGTAGACGGAACTGAAAAACTGACAAAACAATCAAAACCCAATAACCATGCAAATTTCTACTCGTATTAGGCAATTCCTGCACGGAAGCCGTGCTTTGGTCCTGGCTGCGCTGCTCGCAGTAGTGTGCCTGCCCGCACTTGCAGAAGAAAAGACGATGCTCGTGGTCATCCTTCAGGACGGACAACAGCAGAGCTATGTGTTGGCCGACCGTCCCAAGGTGACCTTCGACGCTACCAACCTCTACATCACCAGCGCTGCAATAGAAGACTCCTATGAGATGGCCAAGGTCGTGAAGTTTGTCTTTGAGAAAGGCGATGCCACGGCTATCGCTCCCGTTGTGGCCGGCGAAAACCGCATCACGTTTGTCGACGGTGAACATGTGGTGCTTGAAGGTCTGACACCCGCAACTGCAGTCAGCCTGCTCGACCTCGGCGGACACCTGCTCGGAAAGACTGCAGCCGATGCTTCCGGCTCGGCCAGCGTCAACCTCTCCGGCCAGCCTTCAGGCGTATATATTGTCGGCGTGGCCGGCGGCAAGTCTTACAAAATCGTGAAGCGATGAAAGCAATCCATACATTGATACTTACGGCCGCCTTTCTCATGGCAGGAATTGCGGCCAGCGCCCAGTCGTTCACCGTACATACCAAGAGCGGCGAAACAGTGACCTACCAAAGTGCCGATGTCGACAGTATTGTGTTCCATGACAGTGCGACACCTGACGTTGCCGCACCCCGTATCGGTGATATCTATTATAGTGACGGCACCTGGAGTACGACGCTCAAGGCCGATGCCACCCCTATCGGAGTCGTGTTCTGTGTAGGTATCGCTTCCGACTACAACGACCGTGTGGCCTACTATACGCAGAAGGACGGTAGCACACCGCTCGACGACTTCCACGGTTATGTCGTGGCCCTCAAGGATGCGACCGATGCCGACGGCAGCAACGATGGCGTATGGTGGAGCGCGTTCGACTCCAATTTTGAGGGAACGGGCGCTTCTACCAGTACCGCCGACTTTCTGGGCTATACCAATACCCAGTCTATCGTGACCACGGCCGTGCGCGACAAGGGTGCACTCACCTCGTCGACCAACAACTATCCGGCCGCCTATTATGCCACATTGGGCTATGAGGCCGTCTGCCCCGCTCCGGCAAGAAGTTCGGGCTGGTTTATGCCCTCCGCCGGACAACTCTCGTATATCTACAACCGCGTCTACTTCGACGAGGACGGCTCGGGCCGTTCCTGTGTAGCCAACACGCTTGCTGCGCTCGGTGAAGATGTTGCCACACCGATGTACGTCACCGACTCCTCTTACTGGACCAGCACAGAGAAAGTGGACTCCTACGGTACTTCGACCTGGGCCTACTATTTCTGTTTTGACTCCAGCATGTTCAATCCCGGCTTTATCGCCGACTACCGCAAGAACTCGGAGATGCGCGTGCGCTCCGTGCTGGCCTTTTGATCTATGGGGCAGATTTTTTTTCTGCCCCACATTTTTATATATAACATAGCAACCAAACAATGAAAACCCTCTATAAGGTCCTAACCGGCCTTCTGCTGCTCCTGCTCGGCGTTTGTTCCATGCAGGCGCAGACCGTGAAACTCCATCTTCGGAGCGGTGACGTGTTGCAATACAACACCGCTGATGTCGACAGCATCGTGTTTGACGCCCCCGAAGAAGTCAGTCCCAAATTCGACTTACAGTATTCCAAACTCACCTCTACCACCGTCACGCTCAATGTAGTGCCCGACAATGACACCGTGCGTTACTACTTCGACCTCGTCACCAAGGAGCAACTGGCATCGTCTGACAACAATATCGCCTCCGTGGTGGAAGGCTATATCTCCTATCTGCAGGAGACCTATCCCACACTGTCGTTGACCAACATTCTCGACGCCCTTCTCTCAAAAGGTCCCGCTGCCGACGATCTGAGCAGTCTGCCCGCCGCGACCGATTTTATCTTCTACGCCATTGCCGTCGATGACAACGGCAAGTGCTATGGAAATCCGTCGACCGTGACGTTCACGACCTTGCCCGGTGGCGACCCTGCCGACTGTTCGTTTACCATCGACTATGCCAATCTTTCGTCAGAAGGTCTGACCGTCAAGGTGACACCTTCCGATGCATCGGTACGCTACTGGATGGGTATCTGCTCCGTCGACGAGTATCCCGGTGACTATGCCATGACCGTCAATGTCAAGAGCGAAATCGCCGCCTATGCTGCCGACAAGGGCATGACCGTAGAGCAGGTGGTGAAGGGTGTCACCTTCCTCGGCGAGACCTCCACCCAAGAGTCTGGTCTGCAGGCCAACACCGACTACTATGTCTACGTCTATGCGATGGACAATACCGGTGCCGGCGCAGGAAAGGTATACAAGAAGAAGTTCTACACCCGCACGGCCGATTACTCCGATGCCGACATCAGTCTGAAGTACCGCTATTTTGACGGCGACTCCCTCTACGTCGCCGACCCGGTGAAGTTTGCCAATGTACGCGGCCGTGTCTACGTGCAGGCCGTCATCACCCCCAACGACGCTGCCACCAACTGGGCCGTGGCGCTCGCTTCCTCCGACCTGAGCGACGAGACCACCTATCCCGAGGAGTCGACCAAGAACGCCGTGCTGCAGGGCGGTTTCCTCAATGTGGCCTCGAAAAGTCTTATCGCCGACTGGAAGACCTGCACCTTCCTCTACTTTGCCGCCGACGAGAACGGCATTGACGGCGAACTGCACCGTCTTGTCGTTACCTTCGACAAGGACAATGCCCGTCCTGTATCCGAATACTCAGACCTGGAGGAAAGCGCATCGGCTGCCGCCAAGTCGCTGCGCATACCCGCCCGTCTTGCGCCTGCTACCGGAGTTGCCAAGCGTATGGGCGACCATACAGCAGCAAAGGGCTACCGCGAACCGCTCTTCTAAGCATCAGTACCAATAAAGTAAAATCCAGATTATTGTAAAATCAGATTATCGCACAATATGAAAAACCGATTTATTCTGCTCGCCTTCCTGCTCTGTATCCTCGGTGCGGCTTCCGCCCAGGACGAAAAGCAGGTGTACCTTGTCAAAGGTTCTAAGATTGTGGGCACCTATTCCCGTTCCGATGTCGACTACATCACGTTCAACAAACCGTCGGACGCCACCCAGTCAGAGTACCGTATCACGCCGGTCAACGGCGAGATCTACGAGTTCAACTGTCCCAAGACCGCCGAGCGTGGTCAGGACGTGCTCTTCTCCGTCTATATGGACGACAACACCCTGCGTCCGGCCAAGGTCTATGCCAACGACCAGGAGTGTACACGTATCGGTGACGATGGTGTGACGTGGTATTACACCTTCTCCATGCCGGCCAAGGACGTTACCCTTACGCTCACGACCGAGCAGAATATGCACGAGATCACGCTCAAGCAAGGAGCGCATACCACGATCACCATGCTCAATTCGAGCGATGATTGGGAAAAGGACTCCGCCGACCGCGTGTTTGACAATTTTGCCGGCGAACCGGTCAAGTTCCTGTGGAATGCCCATCTCGGATATGTAGGTACGCTCAAGGTCTATACGGCCAGCGGCACCGACGTGGCCTGCGAGTATGTCACCGACGACGAGGACTACGGCGAATGCTGGAAATGCTTCATGCCCAATGAGCGTCTGATCATCGAGACCATTGCCACGGAGAAGACCGACTATCTCGGACAGCCTTTTGTAGGCGACTACAAGGGATACGGTATCACGGTCGGCGCACAGGGTGTGGTGAGCGGAACGACTCCCGAATTTGCTCTCTCGCTCAACTCCAATTCCTCGTTCCTGGCCAAGTCGACCGATGCCAACGCCTTCAATTTTGACGGTTGCTACACCTACGATGCCACCAAGAATACCTTTGCCTATATCGCTGAGTACAGTTCGGATGCCTATGGCGAGAAAGACTACGGCGTGAGCGGTACATGGTTTACGGCCAACGATGCCCTCGTCTCTGTTTCCGACTTGCAGAACGACAAGCCCGACAACATGAAATACTATTTCGTGAGCAAGTCTGACTTCACGTATGCCGCCGCAGCCAGCGATGCCTACGGTTCGCGCTTCCTCATCGAGATGCATACCACTGACGGCAACCGCTACTACTATTTCAGCAAGATCGACAATACCGTGCAGCAGGTGACCCTCGACTACACTTCCGGCACATCGGTGGCCGATGCCTCGTCGGCCATGGTCTACAACCTGTCGGGCACACCGCTCTTCCGCTACACCCGCGCCACGGTCGCCTCGCAGCCCGTCTTTACCCTGAAGGGTACGGAGGCCGGCACCTATACCAAGCAAGGCGGCACCTCGTCTGACGCTGCACTGACGCTCGACGGTTTCGGCAATGCTACCTACGGCACGACCTCCGGAACGTACACCATAGACAAGGCTATCGTGTCCTTCACACCCGCCGGCAGCGCAGACAAACAGACCTTCATCATCGACCAGAGTGCGATGACCTACACCGTGAGCGGTTCGTCCGTATGGGACGGCAGCGAGAACTATGCCGCACTGATTGTCGGCCGCTACGACGACAACACCGCCTCTTCGGGTATGTTCGCCCTCACGTTCAACCATGACTATGCCGGCAACGAGAAAGAAGGTGCCGTCAAGGTACAGGTGACGCTCACCGACTCCTACTACGATACCAAGAGCATCATCGCCAGCACCGCCTCCTATACCTATGATGCCGCTGCGCAGACCGTCACCGTCACCGGTATTCTTGTCGGTACGGCCGATGGCCGCTCAACAGAACGTACCAGCGTGGTGTTCAATGTATCGGCCGACAAGAAGTCGCTCACCTGCAGCGAGGACAAACTGCTCCGCGCTCCTTCCGGCGGTACTACCCGCTACATCTCTGTCAAGGATGTCTTGCTGACGGCCCGCGATTAGTCGTCCGTAGAAGATAATTGTCATAAGGTCAATCGTCATCCATGTGAAGCGTTTCACAAAGGTGCCGGTTGACCTTTTTCTCTGTCATTGGGGAAAGGAAACGTGCTTTTCGGAAAAATATATATACCTTTGCAACGCCTTGTAAGAAAAAACATTTACAACAAATAACTCTTCATGAAGAAACTTTACACCTTGATTCTTTCCGTGTCAATGTTGGCTGTCTCTGCTTGGGCTGCCACAGATGACACCCGACTCGTCATTCCTGCCAGTGATGTGCATGTGCGTACCGCTGCCAGTTCCGGGGTACAGGCCACGGTGATTGTCGACGAGGATTTCTCGGGACTTGTGCGCGGTAGCGAGACCAAGCCCGACTCCGTGTCGCTGCTCAACACCTTGGGCTTTGTGGCCGACACGACAATGTTCAAACCCTATGCCCCCGACTGCTCCCGCACCTGGGGCGGCTACAACCTGTATGCTGCGGGCGGCTGTCTGGCTGTGATGAACGGCGGTTTTGTCAATACGCCCGCCGGCGACTATTCGGGTCAGCTGACCATCTCGTTCCGTGCCAAGATGCTTGACGGCGTGACCACCTCAGGCCGTGACCTCGACATCCTGCTCTGCCGGAGCAATGCGCTCATCGACTTCAAGCGCGTGACCGTGGAGCTCACGCCCGAATGGAAGACCTACACCATGACGGCCGACAACGGCGGCTTTGCCACGACCATGGTACAGCTCTTCACGATGAACGATGAGATGTCGTACCTGGTCGACGACTTCCATGTCGAGCATATCATCAATTCCATTCCCGCTCCCGAAGCCTACGATGCTTCCGACCTGCAGGCCGACGGTTTTACGGCCCATTGGGACACGACCGAGACGGCCAAGGAGTATCTGGTCAGTGTCTATACCAAGTCTGAAAATCCGGAGGGTACGTTTGCCGAGGAAGGCTTTGAGGGGGTCAACTGCGATGCTTCCGGTGTGGTAGATGCAACCGATCCCAACCTGCCCGAAGGATGGGAGATACAGTGGAAAGGTGACGGTAAAAAGGGCGGCATGTGCCGTGAGGCCGGCTATTACGCCAACGGCAAGCAATCGTTGCGGCTGAGTGCCGACGGCGACTATGTGGCCACGCCCACCTACAAGAACAACTTCACAAGTTTCAAGTTCTGGATCAAAGGACGGAACAACAAGAAAAACTCTGACACCGCTCCAGACGGCCTGGTACAGATCTCCGCACTCACCGCAAGTGGATGGATGCCTTGGGCCTATGTGAGTGTCGACCAACTCTGCAAACTGGGCAAGGGTGTCGTGCTTGACCGTACCGACAAGGTGGGTGCCTTTGAACAACTGTGGGGCGTAAAACTCACCTATATGCCCGGCGAGAATGATGATTGTGAGATCTTCATCGACGATATCACCTACCGTGTGCCCGGGGCCGACCTCATCGATTATGCCGTGTTCGACCATGTCGTGACGGGCCGGGCATCCGACAGTTATACCGTCCGCGGACTTGATCCCGACAAAGACTATTGGTTCTCGGTCAAGGCCCGCAATGACGAGTACACTTCCGCACCATCGGAAGAGATTGAGGTCTTCGACGTGCACCAGCCGTCGGCCCTCGATGCCACTGGCGTTGATATAGAAGGCGACCGCTACACCGCCAATTGGACTTGTGGTGCCAAGGCCGATTATTTCCGCGTAGACCAAGTGAAGACCTTGACGGTAGACAAGGATGTCGACGACTATGTCATCCTTGAGGAAGACTTTTCGAAGGTTGTTTCCGACCGTACAGAGGAAGATTTTGATGATCCCGAATTGGGCGAATATACCTCTACCTACGAACCGATAGACCAATATACCCATATCGCCGGATGGAAAGCATCGTCAGTGCAAAAGATCAACGGGTGGCTCGGAGGAATGGAGAAAGGTACAGAGACAGGCATGATTGCCGGTGCTATCGTCACACCGACCATCGACCTGAGTCACAATGACGGTGAGTGTAATGTCACTGTGCGGGCTTACGGAACGCAGGGCGACTGGCTCATCATCCGCGGTACCAACGAGGCCGCTTACTCGGCTATCAGTTTTCCCGATGATGGAGTGGTAGAGTCTACGGTGTCTGTTCCGCTTTGTACATCGGCCGAAAATCTCACGTTCTACAGCAACAACTATCTGCCGTTCCTCATCGACAATATCAAGATCACGCAGAACGTGAAGGCCGGCGAGCAGATCACGATTGTCAACAAATCTGTTGCGACGGCAGATGCCGCAACAAAATCACTGGATATGACCGATGCCGATCTGGCTGGCAACTATGACGTGAAGTACAAGGTGACCGCCTTCCGCTACTACCACGGCGATACGAAGAATATATGGAGTTCGCGTGCCTCCAACCTCGTGACGGTACGCAAGGCTGATTCTTCGGGTATCGACGATGCGCCGAAGGGCGGTACGACAGTACGTGTCGTTTCCGGTGGTGTAGCCGTTGACCTTTCCGCTTCCGCTACCGTTTGTGTATACGATGCTTCGGGCCTGATGGTGGAACACCGCCAATGCGAGGCCGGAACGACCCTCTTGCCTTTGTCGCACGGATTTTATGTCATCAAGGTGGCTGGACGTGCATTGAAGGTGGTCGTGAAATAGTATTGTCTTTACTATAAGCCATTGCCCCTGCAGGGTAAGCGCGTCATCTGCAACTGAAAATGCGGATGTGCGCTCCTTGCAGGGGCAATGTCATATGGCGTGTTCTATAAATTCCACGCATTTTTAAATTTATATTTAGACAAGTTGCTCTTTGTGGCTTTTTGTTTTTATCCGGCATCTTTCCCTTTCTTCTTACATAAGATAGGCTGCGCCTCAGCAATTGAAGTAAACTTCATTGCGTTCGACTTGCACTATCTTTCAGTCGCATAGCCCGCTATGCTCCTTCAGAAAGAAAGTGAAATCTGCTCGGCTAAAATCCAAAAATCCATCAAAGGCAATTTATAGAACCCGCCATATTTTGGATGCGGCCGTCAATAGGCGGCCTTGTCACCCATGACGGCGTTGGCTACCGTCTTGTAGATAATATAGATGTCAAGCCAGAAACTCCAGTTCTCAAGATACCAGATATCGCCGCGGATGCGCCCTTCCATCTGTGAGAGTTCTTTGGTCTCGCCACGGTATCCTGTCACCTGACTCCATCCCGTGATGCCGGGCTTGGCAAAGTGGCGCATCATGTAGGTGTCGATGAGATGGGCATATTCCTGGGTGTGCTTGAGCATGTGGGGGCGCGGGCCGACGACGCTCATGTCACCCAAAAGCACATTGATGAACTGGGGAGTCTCGTCGAGGTTGGTCTTGCGCAGGATGTCTCCCCAGCGGGTCTTTCTCGGGTCATCCTTGGTGGCTTGTAGGGTGTCGGCCTCGGCGTTGACCTTCATGCTGCGGAACTTCAGGCAATAGAACTCCTTGCCGTTGATGCCGTTGCGCTTCTGACGGAAGAAGATAGGTCCGGGCATGGTGATTTTTGTGACGATGGCCACAACGATGAAGATGATGGGGAAGAGTGTGCAGAGGAATGTGAGCGAGAACGCAATGTCAAACAACCGCTTGACCAGCCGATATTCCGGCCGCAACAACGGGTCACGGTAGAGACTGAGGAAAGGTACGTCGCCCAGCATGTTGAAGTAGACACGGTGGTGCAGATAGTTGCTCACGTTGGGCACACTGTAGAAGTGTACAAGGTGGTTGGTGCAGTAGCGTATGATCTCCGTAATCTCGGCTTCGCGCTTGGAGGGCAGACAACAATACAATTCGTGGATGTCAGGATGTGCCTTCATATACGCGATGGCCTCTTGCGGCCGTCCCAAATATTTGCATTTCTTGGGGAATTTGTCATTGGGCGCATCATCGAAGTAACCTTCTACGGTGCAACCCATGCTCGGTGTCCCGGCAATCGTGTTGTAAAGGCGTACGTTGTTCTCATAGCCGCCGACGAGAATGACTTTCGATGTGCTGGCGGAGATGCTGCGGTATTTTTTTACAATATAGTGTACGGCGAAGCGGAACAATGTGATGCATGCGGTCATCAGTGCCCAATAAAGTAGCATGGCGGGCAGACGGTACCGGAAGAAAAGTCCGAAATAGAAGACAACCGACTCCACTGTGACAAACTTGAACATATTGCTCAGCACGCGCATGGCAATCTGGTGGTTCTCTATCCTTGGCTTGTACAACTCCACGCCGTTGCGCATGGTGCAGAGCAGGTATAGCACCGATCCGACAATCATCGACTGGTACAATACACTTACGTCCTCGTGCCGTGTGGTGAAGAAATATTGGAATACCCAAAAGAGGGCATTGCTGATGATGAGATCGCCGCAGAGTACGGCTATCTTGAGAATGTCATTCTCGTGTGAACGAAATTTTTTGTCAATCATAGTCCTTTCACGGTTGTAGGATGAGAAAAATGCTCTATGAAGGAGGAAATCGAGTTCCCGGTTGTGGGCTGGGGCTGCCTGCAGGAAATTCCTTGGTGCGGTGGAGGAGGCCCGTCGCAATTGCGATTCTATCTGTTTTCCCGTATCAGAACTTCGAGCAGACCTTGGCAGGCGTCTTCGATGAGCGAGAGTGCATATTCGAAGTCGCGCTCGCCACCGTAATAGGGGTCGGGTACGGTGTCTGCACCGTCATGCTGGGTGAGGTATTCGGTGAGCAGATGCACCTTCCGCGCGTCTTCAGGGGTAGGGGCGAGTGCGGTGACGGCGCGGTAATTGTCGCGGTCCATGACGAGCAACAGGTCAAAACGGGAAAAATCGTCTGTGCAGATCTGCCGTGCGTGACTGTCGAAACAGTAGCCGTGGCGTTGTCCGCAGGCCCGCATCCTTCGGTCGGGCAGTTGTCCGACGTGCCAGTTGCCGATGCCGGCCGAGTCGATGTGGAACTGTTCGGCGAGTCCGGCCTCTTCGACCTTCTTGCGCATAACCCCTTCTGCCGCCGGTGACCGGCAGATATTGCCGAGGCAGATGAAGAGGAGAGATATCTTATTTCTTTTCATTGTCATCGTGTGTTTGCTGTTCGTCGTCTATGAGCAGGTCTTCCTGTGTATCGGGTATGGGGTGGTTGGCACTCTCCTTGACGCCGAGTGCCTTGAGTTCGTTGGCTTTCTGTACGATGCTCTGGCGTCCGGTGTATACCTTGTTGTAGGCATCGTCGTAGTCTTTGTTGAGCGCGTCAATGTCTTTCTTGACCTTGTCGAAACGGCGGATGAACTCTCCCACGCGCTTCACCATCTCGTCGGCAAGGCTGTATACCTTTTTCTGACTCTCAGTTTGGGCATACTGTCGCCAGGCGATCTGTATCATACGGAGTATGGCCATGAGGTTTTGCTGGCCGGTGATGAACACATGGCGGTCGAAAGCATCGCGCCAGAGTCTCGGATCGTGGTTCAAGGCAAGGGTGAGGGCACCGTCGTTGGGCACGAACATGATGACAAAGTCGATGGCGTGGCGTGGACTCTGCACGTATCGGCTATAGTCTTTCTGTGCCAGTCCGGTGGCTTGACTGCGTATGCTGCGCACAAGGGCATCGGCATACTTGACGCGCAAGTTCTTGTCTTCGGTGGCCATATAGTCGTAGTAGGCCTCGATGCTCATCTTGGCGTCGATGATGACATCCTCGTTGTTGGGATAGTGCAGTATCACGTCGGGACGCATTGTCTTGCCGCTGTCCGTGTTGGTGATGGCGTTGCCGTGTGCGTCGGTGATGGTCTGCTGTACGTCGTAGTCTTCGCCGATACGGAATCCCTGCATATCAAGTATCTCTGTGAGCTGGCGTTCGCCCCACCGTCCCTGTTCGGTATTGCCGCCCCGGATGACGTTGGTCAGTCGGGTGGCCGCCTGGTCTATCTTCTGGGTCTGCTCGCTCATGGCCTTGAGTTGCTCGGAGAGTGATGCGGTACTCTTGGCGGTCTCGCTGTTGGTGTTGTGGATGGCTTCCTGCAGTTGCTTGAGATTGTCGCGCAGCGGGCGGGTGATGTTGCCCATCGACTCGTTGTTGTCGTTTTTCAGTTGGTCGGCCGTCTGGCGGAGTACTTGTGTGGCAAGATTGGAAAACTGCTCCTGTACGGTCTTGAGTTGCTGCTCGAACTGCTTCTTTTGCATCTCCGCCTCGCTGGTGTGGCGGCGTTGCTCGGCTTGCAACGCTGTATTGACACGTTCGTAGGCCATGCGATGCTCGGTGGCTTCAGCCTGCGCGTTGTTGCGCTCCTGCTCGGTCTGCTGAAGACGACGGGCAAGGTCTTCCTTGACTGCCGCTTGTTGCTCAGCCTGCTGTTCGGCCAGTCGCAGACGGGTCTCGGCATCCTTTCTTTTGCCTTGCATCAGAAGGGCGGTAAGGACGGCGCCGATGGAAGCGCTCAATATGATGTAAAGGAAAATCATGCGTTGGTGGTTGTTTTCCGCAAAATTACAAAAACTTTGTGAGATTTTCTGAAAAATACGTTTGAAAAGCCTCGTTTCTTTATCGGTTGCCGATGCTTGCCCAAAGCGTATTGCACACTCAATATTGTTGTGCGCATTTCTGTGCGAAACTATTTTAAAATATTTTAATTCGCCGTCTTTTCTGTCTTATTTTTACCGTATATTGGTTACTTTTGCAGTAAGTGGCGGGTAATGTTGACAAATAGATTTCCGCTCTGACAAACGAAAAAAATCAACCGAAACGATATGTTTGAAAATCTTAGCGACAGACTTGAACGCAGTTTCAAGATTCTCAAGGGTGAAGGCAAAATCACTGAAATCAACGTAGCCGAGACCCTCAAGGATGTGAGACGTGCGCTGCTCGATGCCGATGTCAATTATAAGGTGGCCAAGACGTTCACCGACACGGTGAAGAAAAAGGCACTTGGTATGAATGTGCTCACGGCTGTGAAGCCGAGCCAACTGATGGTGAAGATTGTGCATGACGAGCTGGCCGAACTCATGGGCGGCGAAGCGGCCGAACTCCACCTTACCCACCGTCCCGCCATCATCCTGATGAGCGGTCTGCAGGGTTCGGGTAAAACCACCTTCAGTGGCAAGTTGGCCAATATGCTCAGCAAGAAGCAACACAAGAAGCCGTTGCTCGTGGCATGCGACGTGTACCGTCCGGCTGCCATCGACCAGTTGAAGGTTGTCGGCGAGCAAGTCGGTGTACCCGTCTACTCCGAGCCCGACAACAAGGATGTTATCGCCATCGCCAACCACGCCTTGCAGGAAGCCAAGACCAAAGGCAATGATGTTGTTATCGTCGATACCGCCGGCCGTTTGGCTGTAGACGAGGCGATGATGGTTGAGATTTCCCGACTCAAGGAAGCCCTTCAGCCCGACGAGACCTTGTTCGTGGTTGACTCCATGACTGGTCAGGATGCTGTGAATACCGCCAAGGAATTCAATGAGCGTCTTGATTTCGACGGCGTTGTCCTGACCAAACTCGACGGCGATACCCGTGGTGGTGCCGCCCTCTCCATACGTACAGTGGTCACCAAACCTATCAAGTTTGTCGGTACCGGCGAGAAGATGGAAGCCATCGACGTGTTCCACCCCGCTCGTATGGCCGACCGTATCCTCGGTATGGGTGATATTGTCAGCCTCGTGGAGCGTGCGCAGGAACAGTACGATGAGGAGGAAGCCCGCCGCCTGCAGAAGAAGATCCAGAAGAACAAGTTCGACTTCAATGACTTCTTGGGTCAGATCGAACAGATCAAGAAGATGGGTAACCTCAAGGATCTCGCTTCTATGATTCCCGGTGTGGGCAAGGCCATCAAGGATGTCGACATCAACGACGATGCCTTCAAGGGTATCGAGGCTATCATCCGTAGTATGACGCCCAAGGAACGTACCAATCCTGAGATACTCAACCAAAGCCGCCGTCAGCGTATTGCCAAGGGAAGCGGAACCAACATACAGGAGGTAAACCGCCTTATCAAGCAGTTTGACCAGACCCGCAAGATGATGAAACTGGTCACCGGTAGCAATATGGCCCGCATGGCCGGTATGATGGGCAAGATGAAAGGCATGCCCGGCATGCCCAAGATGTAAGACGGCAGGTCTGAAAACAAAAGACAACATTATGAATTTGATCGACGGAAAGGCTACGGCTGCCTGTATCAAGGCCGAAATCGCCGAAGAGGTACGCCGTATCGTGGCGGACGGAGGAAAGCGTCCCCATCTGGCCGCCGTCATCGTAGGACACGACGGCGGATCGGAAACCTATGTGCGCAACAAGGTCTTGGCTTGTGAGGCTTGCGGTTTCCAGTCTACCCTTGTGCGCTATGAGGAGGATGTCACAGAGGACGAACTCTTGGCGTGTATCGACCGGCTCAATGCTGATCCGGACATTGACGGATTTATCGTGCAACTCCCGTTGCCCCGCCATATCGACGAACAACGGGTCATCGAAGCCATCGACTATCGCAAGGATGTTGACGGATTCCATCCCGTCAACGTCGGGCGTATGGCTATCGGACTTCCCTGTTTCGTGTCTGCCACTCCGTTGGGCATCCTCACCTTATTGAAGCGGTATGGTATTGCCACCTCGGGCAAACGTTGTGTCGTGCTTGGCCGCAGCAATATTGTCGGCAAACCAATGGCCCAACTCATGATGCAGAAACAATACGGCGATGCGACCGTCACCGTATGCCACTCCCATACCCCCGACATCAAGGCCGTGTGCCGCGAGGCCGATATCGTCATTGCGGCTATCGGACACCCCGGTTTTGTGACGGCCGATATGGTGAAGGAAGGTGCTGTGGTCATCGATGTGGGTACGACCCGTGTGCCCGACAGTTCGCGCAAGAGCGGTTTTCGTCTGTGTGGCGACGTGATTTTCGATGAGGTGGCTCCGCATTGCTCCTATATTACCCCCGTACCCGGAGGCGTAGGCCCGATGACCATCTGTTCGCTCATGACCAATACCTTGGCGGCAGCCAAGAAAACCAATTACCGCTGAGCCATGACCGCAGAAGACTATTACCTGCTCGGCAACGAGTACCGCCGCAAGGGCGACTGGCAACATGCCATCGACAACTATCTCGAGGCTATCGCCCTCGATCCCGAATCGCCGGCCGTGGAGGCCAAACGGATGCTCGACGACATTCTCAACTACTATTGCAAGGATATGTACAATCCTTGATCCGACCAGAAAAATACTCAGAACGGTGCTTGCGGCGCATCGCAGACAACGTCAGCGGTTTTCCACCTCCGCCGTTCTCCTAAAATATAAGACTATGGGAAAAATCAAAGGTGCCATCGTGGTCAACACCGATAGGTGCAAGGGATGTTCGCTCTGCGTCGTCGCTTGCCCCAAGGACGTGATTGCCCTGGCGCAGAAAGCGGTGAATGTGCACGGCTATCCCTACGTGGAAATTGTCCACCCCGACGACTGCATAGGCTGTGCATCGTGTGGCATCGTCTGTCCTGACGGATGCATTACTGTTTACAGAAAGAAAATGGAGGAATAATCACTATGGCAGAACAAGAAGTAAAACTCATGAAAGGCAACGAGGCACTCGCCCACGCTGCCATACGCTGTGGTGTAGACGGGTATTTCGGATACCCCATCACTCCGCAGACTGAAGTCATTGAAACCCTTGCCGAACTCAAGCCGTGGGAGACCACAGGCATGGTCGTCGTGCAGGCCGAGAGCGAGGTGGCTTCTATCAATATGGTCTATGGCGGCGGCGGAGCCGGCAAGAAAGTCATGACCTCATCGTCAAGTCCCGGCGTTTCGCTCATGCAGGAGGGTATCTCCTATATGGCCGGTGCCGAAGTGCCCGGACTGATTGTCAACGTGCAGCGCGGCGGTCCAGGACTTGGTACCATACAACCCTCGCAGAGTGACTATTTCCAGGCTACCCGCGGTGGCGGCAACGGTGACTACTATGTCATTGTGCTGGCTCCTAACTCTGTGCAGGAGATGGCCGACTTTGTCGACCTCGCCTTCACGCTTGCCTTCAAGTACCGCATGCCGGCCATGATACTGAGCGACGGTGTTATCGGACAGATGATGGAGAAGGTGGTCCTTCCGCCCATCAAGCCGCGCCGTACCGACGAGGAGATACTCCGCGAGTGTCCTTGGGCTTCCACCGGATGCCCCGGAAACCGCAAGCGCAACGTGATCACCTCGCTTGAACTCAAATCGGAAGTCATGGAACAGCGAAACCTGCACTTGCAGGAGAAGTACAAGACCATCCGTGAAACAGAAGTGCGCTACGAAACCAAATTCATGGATGATGCCGAATACATGATTGTTGCCTTCGGCAGTGCTGCCCGTATCGCAGAGAAAGCCATTGAGATGGCCCGTGCCCAAGATATCAAGGTGGGTCTGTTGCGCCCCATCACTCTGTGGCCGTTCCCCACCAAGGAGATTGCCGCGGCTGCGAAACAGGTCAAGGGTATCCTCGTGGCCGAAATCAATGCAGGACAGATGATCGAGGACGTGCGTCTCGCCGTCGGCGGATCAGTGCCCGTGGAGCATTACGGACGTTTGGGCGGTATCGTGCCCGAGCCTGAAGAAATGGTAAACGTATTAAAGGAGAAACTGCTATGAACGATATCATATCACCCGAGAACCTGGTCTACAAGAAACCGGAACTTCTCAACGATACCCATATGCACTACTGCGCGGGCTGCTCGCACGGCATGGTGCACAAACTCGTGGCTGAAGTCATCGAGGAAATGGGCATGCAGGACAAGACCGTAGGCGTCAGCCCCGTGGGTTGCGCCGTGTTTGCTTACAACTATATAGATATCGATTGGCAGGAAGCCGCCCACGGACGTGCTCCCGCTTGTGCCACCGCCATCAAACGTCTGTGGCCCGACCGTCTCGTGTTCACCTATCAGGGTGACGGCGATATGGCCTGTATCGGTACGGCAGAGAGTATACACGCGCTCAACCGCGGCGAGAACATCACGCTCATCTTCATCAACAATGCCATCTATGGCATGACCGGTGGCCAGATGGCCCCGACCACGCTTATTGGCCAGAAGACTTCTACCTGTCCCTACGGACGCGACCCGAAACTGCACGGATGGCCGCTCAACCTCTCGGAGATAGCCGTCACTCTGCCCGGCACTTGCTTTGTGACACGACAGAGTGTAGAGAACGTTGCTTCTATACGCAAGGCCAAGGCCGCCATCAAGAAGGCCTTCACGGCCTCGATGGAAGGCAAGGGTTCTTCGCTTGTCGAGATTGTCGCTACTTGCAATAGCGGATGGAAGATGTCGCCTGTAAAAGCCAACAAGTGGATGGAAGAAAATATGTTAAAACAGTACCCCAAAGGTGATCTAAAAGATACGACAAACCTATGAAAGCAGAAATCATAATAGCAGGTTTCGGAGGACAGGGCGTACTCTCCATGGGCAAGATACTTGCCTACTCCGGACTCATGGAAGATAAGGAAGTGACCTGGATGCCGGCCTACGGACCGGAACAGCGTGGCGGTACGGCCAACGTGACGGTCATTGTCAGCGATGAACGTATTTCCTCACCGGTACTCAGTCAGTATGATGTAGCCATCGTGCTCAACCAGCCCTCGCTCGATAAGTTTGAACCGAAGGTGAAGCCCGGCGGCATACTCATCTACGACGGATTTGGTATCATCAATCTGCCGCAGCGAAAGGATATCCACGTCTACCGCATTGACGCTATGGACAAGGCTGCTGAACTGAAAAACTCAAAGGTGTTCAACATGATTGTTCTCGGCGGATTGCTCAAGGTTTGCCCTATCGTCAGTACCGACGGACTCAACAAGGCTCTCTTCAAAACCCTTCCCGAACGCCATCACGACCTCATACCGCTCAATATGCAAGCCGTGGACGAGGGAATGAAGATCATCACAGAACAATAACCGCTTCATGCGGAACATTTGCCATGTAAGGCCGGCCATGCGGATGTATGGTCGGCCTATATTGTCTTGTAGTGTGCTGTTCTGTGAAAATGTTGCATAAATGACATATTGTATATATTGTAATGTCCTCAATTTCTTATAAGGTGTTCTGAAATTCCGATTTATTTGGCGGATACACGCTTATTATATACTTTTGCGAGCACTTTGAAAGGATAACTACAGTGTAATCGCGAAATCAAATAAAGACAACATAGAAAATTATGAAGAAAACTTTACTTTTCCTCGCTGCCGCAGCAATGGCAGTTTCTGCTTCTGCACAGACTGTGACAGAGAGCAAGACTTTCGACAATTTCTACATTGGCATCAATGGTGGTATGGCTACTGCTACCACCGGTAGCGCTTGGCTGAAGACCATGCGCCCCAACGCAGGTCTGCGCATTGGCCGCAACTTCACTCCCGTATTCGGTCTCGCTGCCGAGAGCAATGTGTACTTCAAGGGGGTTGACGGTACTACAACCAACACACTGGTCAACTTTATGAACACTTCTCTGCTCGGTACCGTGAACCTGACCAACTGGTTCGGCGGCTACAAGGGCACTCCCCGTTGCTTCGAAGTTTCCGCTCTCTATGGCTTCGGTTGGGGACACGCTTTCGGTCATCCCTACGCTGAGTACAAGGCAGACGCCCTCACATCCAAGGTGGCCCTTGACTTCGCTTTCAACCTCGGCGAGAAGAAGGCTTGGCAGTTCTATATCGAGCCCGCTATCGTCTACGCTCTCAACGGTGATGGCTATGAAGGTGTCAAGTACAACATCAACAACAGCATGGTACAGTTGAACGTAGGTTTGGTATACAAGTTCAAGAACTCCAACGGTACCCACAACTTCACCACAGCCCAGCTTCGCGACCAGTCTGAGATCGACGCTCTCAACGCACAGATCAATGGCCTGCGCAGCGACCTCAACAACAAGGACGGCGAACTGTCTGAGAAGGACCAGAAGATCGCTGATTTGCAGCGTCAGCTCGACGAGTGCAACAACAAGAAGCCCGTCTATGTGAAGCCCGCTACTGCTACCAACCTCCAGCCCACCGTTATCTTCCGTCAGGGCAAGAGCGTGGTTGATCCCGCACAGTACGCTTCTATCGAACTGATCGCCAACTATATGAAGAATCACAAGGACGCCAAGGTCGAGATCAAGGGTTACGCTTCTCCCGAAGGTTCTGCCGAGCTCAACCAGAAACTGTCTCAGGCTCGTGCCGATGCAGTGAAGGAGGCTCTTGTGAAGAAGTACAAGATTTCTGCCGACCGTCTGACCGCTACCGGTATGGGTGCTACCGACAAGCTCTTCGAGCAGGTAGAATTCAACCGTGTCGCTACCTTCAACGACAACAGCAAGTAATTCGCGCAAAGTCATACATTACCTTAGCCTCGGCATCTCACGGTGTCGGGGCTTTTTCGTATTTGTGCCGCACGGCATCGCAACAACGCCGTCGGTCGCGGGCATTGCGGTAGTCAAGGTCCCAAAATCGCCACACTTGCCAAATCATCACGGCAAAAATAGCGTAATATGCGAGAATTTCCGTAATTTTGCACTTCGCATCAACATTGCAATGAGAACACACTCAGTCATAGCCCTCTTGCTCTTCGCTTTCATCTGTATGATGGCGGGAACAGGCACACCCTCAAAGCAGAAACAGAAGAAGCGCAAGCGCATGCAGTCGGCCGACACGATAATGGTCGGCGACAGCGCTTTTGTAGCAGACTCGTTGGGAGGGCTGGCCGTCGACACGACGAAGATGGATTCCCTGCAGTTGGCTATCTATCACCACAACAAGGCTGTCGACGACTCTATGCGTCTTGATTCTATCAACCGCTCGCGTTCGGGCGGTATCAATTCCCCCGTACAATATACAGCCTCCGACTCCCTTGTCTACGATGCAAGTAGCCGCACGGCCCACCTCTACGGCCAAGCCACGGTGAAGTACGAGAACATGGATCTCGCATCGGAGAAGATCTACATGAGTATGGACAGTAGCCTCGTGCATGCCACAGGTATACGCGATACCGCTGACACGACGGGGCGCACCCTTACCGGTACGCCTGTATTCAAGTTGGGGGCAGACTCCTACGAGAGCGATACGATGGCCTTCAATTTCAAGACCAAGAAGGGACTTATCTCCAATGTCTATACCCAGCAGCAGGACGGATATATGCGTAGCGAAATATCCAAGCGCAATGACAATGGCGATGTCTATATGCAGCACGGACGCTATACGACCTGCGACAAAGACCATCCCGACTTTTATATCTCGCTCTCGCGTGCCAAGGTACGTCCCGGAAAGGACGTGGTGTTCGGCCCTGCCTATTTGGTGGTGGCCGATGTGCCGTTGCCATTGGCTATACCTTATGGTTTCTTCCCCTTCTCGAAAAGTTATTCCAGTGGTTTTATCATGCCAACCTATGGTGATGAGAACGACCGCGGCTTCTATTTGCGTGATGGCGGTTACTATTTTGCCATGAGTGACAAGTGGGATCTCAAACTTCTCGGTGAAATCTATACCAAAGGTTCGTGGGGCCTCTCCGCCGCCAGCAACTACCGCAAACGATACAAGTACAACGGCAGTTTCTTTATCAGTTATCAGAATACCAAGACCGGTGACAAGGGTATGCCCGATTTTACGCGGCAGACCAGTTTCAAAATACAGTGGAGTCATAGTCAGGACGGAAAGGCCAATCCCTATAGCCATCTCTCGGCCAGCGTCAACTATGCCACATCGAGCTATGAACGCAACAATCTCAACTCGCTCTACAATCCGCAGACCCTCACACAGAGTACGCGTACCTCTTCGGTGAGCTGGAGTACAACCATGTCGAGCATCGGACTCTCGCTCAGTTCTACGGCCAACCTCTCGCAGAACATGACCGACTCCACTATTTCTATGACCCTGCCCGACCTCAATATCTCCATCAGCCGTTTCTATCCCTTCAAGCGTCGTCATGCCGTAGGTAAGGAACGTTGGTATGAGAAAATCTCGATGAGTTATACCGGACAACTCTCCAACCGTATTGATACCAAGGAAGACCGTCTCTTCAAGTCGAACCTTGTGAAGGATTGGCGCAATGGTTTCAATCACTCTATTCCTGTCAGTGCCAATTTCACCCTCTTCGGCTATATCAATGTCAACCCGTCCTTCAGTTTCACCGACCGTATGTATACCAACAAGGTGATGCGTTCCTGGGACGAGGCCAACCAGACTGAAATCTGTGATACGACCTATGGTTTCTACAATGTCTACAACTGGAATGTGGGCATCTCCATGTCGACCAAGGTATATGGTTTCTGGATACCCAACCGTAAAATCTTCGGCGACAAGATACAAGCCATCCGCCACGTCGTCACCCCATCGGTGACTTTCAGTTACGCGCCTGACTTTGGTTCTCCCCGTTATGGCTACTGGGATACCTACCAGAAGACTGATGCCAATGGCAATGTGACCCTGGTGCCATACTCCCCCTATTCGGGCGGATTGTATAGTGTTCCAGGACAGGGAAAGACCGGAAGTGTGTCGTTTGATTTGGGCAACAATATCGAGATGAAGATTAAGTCAGACAAGGACTCTACCGGTATACGCAAACTCAGTATCATCGACGAGTTCGGACTTGCCATGAGTTATAACTTTGCCGCCAAGGAGCACCAGTGGAGTGACCTTTCGATGCGTCTGCGCTTGAAGTGGTGGAAGAACTATACCTTCAACATGACGGCCGTCTTTGCCACCTATGCCTACGAACTCGACCAGAACGGCAATCCTTATGTCGGCAACCATACCGAGTGGGGATACGGACGCTTCGGACGCTTCCAGGGTACTTCCCAAAATATCTCGTTTACGCTTACTCCCGATAAATTGCGCAAACTCTTTGGCGGCGGCGATGTGGATGACGACAACGACAAGCGCCGCAACCGCAAGGATGACGAGGGTGTGGATACCAATATCGAGAGCAATGTCGACGACGATATGATCGAGGCCCAGCGTGGTGCCAAGAAACGCAAGAAAGGATCAAAGGCCGAAACCGACGGTGACGGCTACATGAAGTTCTCCATGCCCTGGAGCATCACCTTCGGTTATGGCGTGACGATGAGAGAAAATACATCGGGCAAGTTCAATACCAAGACCATGCGCTATCCCTACAAGTTCACGCAGAACCTCAACGTGAGTGGAAACTTGCGCATCAGTGACGGATGGAACATCAGTTTCTCCTCGGGCTATGACTTCGACCGCCACAAGATGTCGATGACAACCGCCTCTTTGCAGCGCGACCTCCACTGTTTCAATATGAGCTGCTCGGTGGTGCTCGCACCGTACACCAGTTACAATTTCTCCTTCCGTTGCAACGCCGCCACGCTGACCGATGCGCTCAAGTACGACAAGCGCAGCGGTTACAGCAATTCGGTGCAGTGGTATTGATGCGGCTTCCGCGTGCGGGGGCCTCCTCTGCAGTATCAAACCAAAAACCTTATATCTATGAAACAATCCAAGGCGGGCTTTCTTGTCCGTATCTTTTCCGTACTCTTGTTTTTGTTTGCCGTTCTTCCCTTGCGGGTCAGCGGCGAGAACGTGACACCTCGCGAAAAACTGGCTCCTACACCGCCGATGGGGTGGATGACTTGGAATTTTTGCAAGGGCAATATCTCTGAACAACTTATCCGTGACGTGGCTGATGCAATGGTCGAGCATGGTTTTGTAGAGGCCGGCTATAAATACATCTTCATTGACGATCTGTGGCAGGGCGGTCGTGACAAGTTCAACAATATTATCCCCGATCCGCAGAAATTTCCTTCGGGTATGAAGGCGCTGGCCGACTATGTGCATGCCAAAGGACTGAAACTGGGTATTTACTCCGATGCTGCCCAACTCACATGCGCCGGATGCACCGCCAGTTATGGTTTTGAAGAACAAGATGCCCGCACCTTTGCTTCGTGGGGTATTGACTATCTGAAGTATGACTATTGCAATGCCCCTGACGATGAGCAGACAGCCCGTGAACGCTACAAGACCATGGCCGATGCACTGCAGAAGTCGGGACGCGACATTGTGCTCGGTATCTGCGAGTGGGGTGACCGCCATGCGGAGAACTGGTGTGCCGAGGTTGGTGGACAACTCTGGCGAACATCGCATGATGTGCGTGACATGTGGAAGGATATCGTATACCAAGGTGGTTTGGGCATACTCGATATTGTCGATGTGACAGCCCCGCTTGCCGACAAGGTACGTCCCGGACAATGGCCGGATATGGATATGCTTGTGGTCGGTCTGCGCGGCAAGGGCGGACCGTCAAGCGATCTTGGTGGAGTAGGATGTACACCGACCGAGTACCGTACACAGATGAGCCTTTGGTGTATGATGGCCTCACCGTTGGCCATGACCAATGATTTGAGTCACCTTACCCAGGAGGATCTTGACATCCTGCTCAACAAAGAAATAATTGCCATCGACCAGGATCCGCTGGGCAAAGCCGCTCGGCGCGTCGTCTGCGAAAATGACCGTCAGGTGTTTGTCCGTCCGCTGGCAGACGGCAGCCATGCAGTAGCCATACTCAATCCGTCTGACCATACCGTCAAGACCTCAGTGGCCTTTGCTTCGCTCGGTCTGCAAGGCAGATACACGGTGCGTGACGTGTGGCAGCATGCCGATGTGTCGCGCAACGCAGTGCGTTGGCAAGGCAAGGTAGCACCACATGAGACGGTGGTGCTGGTACTCAAGAAATAGAGCAAAGACCCTACAAAAGTACGTGTCGGTGTGTCGTGCAGATTAGACGATACGACAATGGATGCAAAAGAGAACGGGCGTGTGTCATCATCATTATGACACACGCCCGTCGGTTTTTGTGATGCGGGCCGCACGATAGGGATGTGCGGCCTGTCTTTATAGGCTTTCTACCGTTGCTTACTTGTTCTTGCAACCGCCGCAAGCGCTCGAACTGGTTCCGGCGTTGTCTGTAGCGGGCTTTTCCTTGCAGCAGGCAGGTTTCTCTGCGTTGTCGGTATTCTTCTTGCAACCGCCGCAAGCAGGCTTGTCAGCGGTCTTGTTCTTGCAGCCTCCGCAACCGCTTTCGGTGTTGGCCTTCTCCTTGCAGCATCCGGCACCGCTGGCTGCGCTGCATCCCGTTGCGCCTTCGGCACTGCCGCAGGTCGTTTTCTTGGCCTTTTTGCACTGGCCTTTTCCCTGACAGTTGGTCTTTCCCTTGCAGGCGGTAGTATCGGTGGCCACCTTTGTGGCGGTATAGCCGAACTTGGTGAAGGCTGCGATGAGATTGGCTTCAGTTGTCTTGTCGGCATCGTACTCTACCGTTACGGTCTGGTTGGGTACGCTTGTAGTGATGTTCTTTACGCCAGTCTCGAAACGCAGGTTGCCCTTTATCTTGTTCTCACAGTTTTCGCAGTGCATCTGCGGTTGGGTGGTCAGCACTACGGTTTTTACGTCTTTGGCAGCGGCCACCATACAGGTGAGCAGCATAGCCATCATGAAGATTGCTTTTTTCATCTTTGTTTATGTTTTGTTTTTATTAGTGGATTACAGTTTGTGTCCGATATTCACCCGTATGCCCACGTAGGCCATGGCACCGTGTACCGGTCCCCACACCATTGTAGGTTCGAAGGCTGATCCCCATGCATTGTCTGCACCGTAGATGAGCGTGTGCTGCCGGCGTCCGGTGAGGTTTTCTCCGCCGATATAGACGGAGAAATGGCGAAACCAGCGAGTGATCTGTGCGCTCACTTGCTCGAAGGCGTGGTATCGTGTGGGCCACGAAAGTGTGCCGTCTGTCAGTGTATAGGGGGTGGGCATTCGTCCGCCGCCGTTGAGTTGTACTGTAGCATCAAACTGCCACAGGCCGAGCGGAGTCTTATAGGAGGCCGTGAGCAGGCCTTTGTATTTGCTGGTGAGCGGCTTGTCCATGAGCGTTCCGCCATAGGTCGACTTCACGATGTTGCGGCGGTAGGCGGCGGTAAGCGTCAGGCCGCGCAGTATCTCGTAGTTGGCATCAATCTGGAAGGTGTGTGAATAACTCTTTCCGTCAAGATTGCCGATACTGATGTGTCCGTTGCTGGAGTCGTAGTCGATGACCGCCTGTTGCAGGAAATGCGTGTAGTAGTATTCCGCATTGACGGTCAGTGTCTTGCCAAACAAGGGAATGTTGAGCGCAGTACTGATGCCGTAGTTCCATGCTTCCTCCTGCTTGAGGTCTTCCGATACTTGAAGTTGCCGTCCGCTGGCCATGAGATAGTTGTTCTCAGCGAGTGCAAACGGGGTGCGGTATCCTTTGCCGGCGCTGGCCCGAAAGCCGATGATGTCGCTGGGTTGCCACTTGATGTGGATGCGGGGCGTGACAAAGGTGCCGTATACGCTGCTGTGGTCGATGCGGATGCCTGCCATAGCCGTGACGCGGTGATTCCAGTCGAAGGTGTATTGGGCGTATGCGCCGGGAGTCGTCTCCTTTTGCCGAATGGCGATGGTAGGGTAGGACTGTCCGTCGGTGTCGGGTTGCAGATTGGATATAGTGACCGTCTTCCCGTCGGTACTGCCCGTGACCCGTTGTCCAAGGTAATCGTGGTTGAGGCTGAGGCCCACGGAGAGGTTGTGCATCTTGGTGATGTCGGTCTCAAAGAGCAATTGCGCGTAGGCGTTCTTCTCGTTGACGGTGTACGTCTTCACGCCGTAGGCGGCTTCCTGCTCGTGCATGGAGGCTGTAGCCATGAGGGCGATGCTGGCGTTGTGGGCACGGTCGAGTACAAAGGCGTGTTTCATGTAGGCCTCGTAGCGGTCGCTTTCCACCCCGATCTTGTAAAGGGGAAGACCGTTGTCATGCGTGGAGGAGTGGTGGGCTACCTGTCCGCTGTTGCGGTCTTCGCTGACGAGGCTGATGCCTCCGTGGAAGATATAGGTACGTCCGAGGTAGTCCCAGCGGTTTTGCAGGTTGTACTGTCGTATTCCGGGCATGTCCTGGAAACCGTCACCGTTGCCGTCGTGGTGCCCCCACCGGTTCTCGTAGTGGGCGAGAATTTCGGTGTTGAGATGGGGCGTAATGTGGAGGTTGGCGTCGGCGTTGGCTTCAAATCGGCTTTCAGTATCGCCGTACAGATTGACGGTGACACCCTCGTCTTCCTCCGGTTTGAGGTATTCCACATTGATTTGGCCCGTGATCGACTCGTATCCGTTGCGTACAGATGAACTGCCTTTCGACACTTGTATGCTTTTCATCCACGGTCCGGGCACATATCCCAAAGCGTAGGGAGCGGCAGCACCGCGGAAGTTGGGCAGATTCTCGGTGAGCATCTGTACATAAGTGCCGCTCAGTCCGAGCAGTTTGATTTGCCGGGCACCAGTGGTGGCGTCGTTGTAGTTGACATCTACTGATGGGTTGGTGACGAAACTCTCGCCCAGGTTGCAGCAGGCCGCCTTGAACAGTTCGTCCTGATTGATGAGCGATCCGTTTTCCGCTCCCTTCACACGGGTCACACCCATGCGGCGACGGGTGATGGTGACCCCCTCGATATGCTGTTCGGCGAAGGGCGAGACGGAGTCGTTGGCGATAGAGTCTATTGTGGTTTGCCGGGCCGCTGCGCCTTGGGTGAGCAGTGCGAACAGTCCGGGAAGGATGATATTCTTGTTTGATGTCATGTATTTTTCGGTTTTGAAAGATGATGTTTTTTACTTGGGGTGGGGAGGAAAAAACATCGTTCAAATCCGAAGAACACGCAAGAAAGCCAAGTAACTGCGGGGCGGCCCGTGCCTAAGGAGCAGTGCGAAGTCGCGCTCCGCTGGTCTTGCTTTCGGCATCGGGAGCAGCGATTGCGTCCATGCCGGCAGCAGACAGGCTGTCGGCGCTTGGCTGAAGATGAAGTGGATGGAGTGGGAGAGTGTGCCGGGAGAGAGTTTCATGACCTGCACGCTCATGCAGGGCGATACCGGATGACAGTGTGCCGTCTTCTCCGTGTGGCCTGCGTTGCGGTGGTGCGCGGTCATGGCCGTACTTTCCTTGCAGCACGATGACGAACAGGATGAGGCCGTCACGAGAGGCGACAATGCTCCCGTGTGGGCGCAGTGCAGTATGGCAACGCCTGCGCTTGTCCAAATGATGACAAGCGAGAACGCGAGCATTGTCAGTAGACCTGTTATCCGTTTCATCGGCGCAAAAATAGTTTTAATGGTCGAAACGGCAAAAAATATTCCGTTTTTTTCTGTATTTTGCGGCGCTTCTTAATATGTTTTAAGAAGTACCTATTTCTGAAGTGGCCTCTCAAATGGTGATTTCCGCACTTCCGATGCAGCGATGATGCTGTTCGTCGTAGACCACACAGAACTGTCCCGGAGCGACACCCTGTATCAGTTCGGTGGCATGTACGGTGTAAGCGCCGTCGCCTGTGCGCTCAAGGCGGGCAGGATGATAGCCCGGTGTGTGCCGAATCTTGAAGGTGACAGGGATGTCGGTCGCCTCGTTTCCCCACGGATTTTCGGTGAGGAAGTGGAAATCGTGTATGGGGAAGGTGTCTTTGTAGGCCGTGCGCGGTTCGAAACCGTGGCTGACGTAGAGAATGTTGTGTTCCACGTCTTTCTTGACGGCATACCAGGGACCGCCTCCGAATCCGAGTCCGTGGCGTTGGCCGATGGTGTGAAACCACAGTCCGCGGTGTTGGCCGATGCGTTTTCCGGTCTCCAGTTCGAGTACATCTCCGGGATTTTCACCCAAGTAGCGGCGGATGTAGTCGTTGTAGTTCACCTTGCCGAGGAAGCAGATGCCCTGCGAATCTTTCCGGCGGGCATTGATAAGATGTTCGCGTTCGGCTATTTCGCGCACCTCGTTTTTCTCGTAGTGACCGATGGGAAAGAGGGCCTTGCGCAGTTGCCAGTCATAGATTTGGGCGAGGAAGTCGGTCTGGTCTTTGACGGGGTCGGGACTGGTGACGAGCCATTTCTTGCCATCGGCCACTTCGGTCTGTGCGTAGTGTCCTGTGGCAATGATATCGTAGTCGTGTCCCCGCTTTTCGTTGAAGGCACCGAACTTGATGAGGCGGTTGCACATCACGTCCGGGTTGGGCGTAAACCCTGCTTTCACTTTGTCCATCGTGTAGCGCGTCACCTCGTTCCAGTATTCCTTGTGACAGTCTACCGTTTCCAGTCGGCAACCGTAGCGGGCTGCGACGGCGGTGGCCATCTCAAGGTCTTCTTCTGAGGTACAGTCCCATTCTTCCTCTTCTTCGGGGCCGATCTTGATGTAGAAGCAATCGGGGTGCAAGCCCATAGAGGCCAGTTCGTGTACGACGACCGAACTGTCGACACCGCCCGATAACAGTACGGCGATGCGTTTGCCTTCAAGGTCTTGCTCGGTAAACAATCTTGTCAACATTTTTTTATCGTCACTTGGGTCGGTTCTAATGAATTCGACCTTTATTTTTCTTTCTCGTTTTCTTTCTCTTTCTTTTTTCTTGCCATCTCTTCCTCGGCCAAAAGGTCGGTGCCGAGGTGGGTGATGCGCTCCCGTTCAAGTCGCTCGCGTATCTCTTTGGGTTTGGTGGCGTAGACAATCATACGGATAGAGTCGTCGTAGGTGACGTAGTTCCACATCCAGTTGAGCAACACCATGAGTTTGTTGCGTATGCCGAGGATGGAGCGCAGGTGTACGACGAGCCAAAGTACCCATGCGATGAACCCTTGTGTATGAAACTTGCCGAGTTCTACGACGGCCTTGTTGCGTCCTACGGTTGCCATCGATCCGAGGTTCTTGTAGCGGAACGGCCGCAGTTGGTTGTCCCCCTTGGCGATATGCTGCAGGTTGCGGGCGAGGTTTTGGGCTTGCTGTATGGCCACTTGTGCCAATTGCGGATGGCCGTTGGGGTAAGCCGGATCGGTGGTCTGCAGACATTGGTCACCGATGGCGAAGATATCGTCCATACCTTCTACGCGGTTGTAGGCGTCAACGATGATGCGTGCGCCGCGGCCCAGGTGGTCGCCTTCCACGCCGGTAATGGTGTTGGCTCTGACACCCGACACCCAAATGAAGGTGCGGGTGGGTATCGACGAACCGTCCTTCATGGTCACCTTGTGGTCTTTGTAGTCGGTCACCATCTTGCCGAAGTGCAGTTCCACGCCCATCTTTTCCAGAAATTCGCGTGCCTTTTCAGATGAGTCTTTCGACATGCCTGCGAGCAGGCGGTCGCCCGCCTCAATGAGATGGATGTGCATGCGCGATGCGTCCATGTCGGGGTAGTCGTAGGGGATGACATAACGTTTCATTTGCGACAGCGCTCCGGCAATCTCCACGCCTGTGGCGCCTCCGCCTACAATGACGACGTTGAGCAGCTCCTGCCGTTCCTCTTCTGTGGCGCAGGTGACGGCACGTTCAAGGTTGCTCAGCAGAGCGTTGCGCAATCCCATGGCTTCAGCAACGGTCTTCATCGGTATGGCTTCGTCGGCGATGTTGCTGTTGCCGAAGAAGTTGGTGGTTGTGCCTGCGGCGAATACGAGGTAGTCGTATTCTACCTTGCCGATGGAGGTCTGTATGAGTTTCTTCTCGGGGAAGACTGCCCGGACTTCGGCCATGCGGAAATAGAAATCATCACGCTTGCGGAAAATCTTTCTGAAGGGAAACGAGATGGCGCCCGGTTCGATACCGGCCGATGCCACCTGATAGATCAAGGGCGGAAACTGGTGATAGTTGTTCTTGTCGATGAGGATGACCTGTAGGTCTGTTTTGCGCAGGGCGTTGGCCAGTCGGAGACCTCCGAACCCTCCACCGACGATGATGACACGTTTCTTCCCGTTTCTCTTGATGTTGATGCTCATAATGTAGTGATTTTGTGCTTGTGATACTGATTTCTCACCGATGTCCTTGTTGGGGAAATACCTGTCCGTCCGCTGTGCGGAGAGGTACACGAGTGTTGCGTTGTGCAGCGTCTGTGTGGATTTTCCCGTGTTGCAAAGTTACTACAAAATCAGTATATATCGGAATAAAAGCAGTAATTTTGCACCCGCTATGCGACGTAGAACAGACAATTATACATTCTTGACCTCGGCTCCAGTACCCCGTGTCATCCTCAGCATGGCCGTTCCGACCATTATCAGTATGCTGGTGACCAGTCTTTACAATTTGGTCGACACCTATTTTGTGGGCCGCATCAATACCCAGTGTACGGCGGCTGTAGGCATCTCTTTCTCGGTCATGTCGCTCATACAGGCGCTCGGATTCTTCTTCGGACACGGGTCGGGCAACTACATATCGCGTCAGTTGGGTGCAAAAAACGTGGAAAATGCCAGTCGGATGGCGGCTACCGGATTTTTTCTCAGTGTGGCGAGCGGATGTATGGTGGCCTTGCTCGGACAGGTCTTTCTGACGGACATCGCCCTGCTGCTTGGTTCTACACCTACCATCCTGCCTTATACCGAACAATATTTGGGTATCGTGCTGCTGGGCGCACCGCTGATGACGGGCTCGTTCACGATGAACAACCAGATGCGTTTCCAAGGCAATGCCGCTTTCTCGATGCTCGGCATTGTGAGCGGCGCCGTACTCAATTTGGTGCTTGCGCCCCTTTTTATTTTTGTTGTCGGGTTAGGTATTAGAGGTGCGGCTGTGGCTACGGTGCTGGGACAGTTGTGCAGTTTTGTCATTCTGTTTGTCATGACGCGGCAGAAACGCAATATCGGCATCTATTTCCGTAATTTCTCGCCCCGCTGGCCCTACATCAAGGAAATTATATTGGGTGGCACGCCGTCGCTCTCACGTCAAGGACTGGGAAGCATTTCCACCCTTGTACTCAATCTCGCGGCCGGGGCGTATGGCGATGCTGCGATTGCCGGCATGTCGATAGTGACGCGTATCTCGTACTTTATTTTTGCAGTGGTCATCGGGCTGGGCCAGGGCTTTCAGCCGCTTTGCGGATTTTGTTATGGCGCGCGGCTTTACCGTCGGGTGTATGATGGCTATCGGTTTGGAGTACGTTTAGGCACTGTTTTTCTTTTTGTGGTGGCTGTGGTATGCTTTGCCTTTGCCGCTCCCATCGTAGAAGAATTCCGTCGTGATGTCGCAGTGGTAGAGGTTGGAGAAGTCGCATTCCGCTGGCAGTTGCTGTCCTATCCGCTCTTGGCCACCATCATTCTGACCAACATGCTGATGCAGACCATAAGAAAGCCACTGCGCGCCAACCTTGTGGCTGCTGCGCGCAGTGGCTTGTTCTTTATTCCTATCGTACTGGTTCTCCCCCATTGGCTGGGGCTTTTGGGCGTGGAGATGAGCCAAGCGTTGGCCGATGTCTGCTCGTTTGCCCTCTCTGTTCCCATTGCCATGTCCGCCTTTCGCGATATGCGGCGTATGAAGAAGGACCGGTCGTCTATTTCTTGACAGGGAAATAGATGGTGTAAGTTTCGTCTGCAATCTCGTAGAGCGGGCGGAATCTCAGTAGTTTTTCTTGGCCTAATGTGCGGTAGTGGCTTTGCGTCCACCGTACTGTGGCGTATTGCTGGTCATACTCTCGGGTGAGTATGCCTTCCGGATGTTTGGCGTCTCCCTTGAGCGGCGTTTCGCCAGTAGGAGCGGCCAGTACGATGGGACCCTCCATGAAGGCCACCAGGCCAGTCTTGCTACCCGGCAACGGTTCGGTCCACAGACGGTCGGCAAACTCCACCACTACTTTGTCGTCGTTCCATGTGCGATTGATGGTAGCATAGCCGTGAAGTTGGTCTACCTTGGCAGGACTACCATTGATTGTGATGCTGGCCTTCTTGTCGAGCCACCACGGCAGACGTACCTTGAGAGAGAACGTGACGGGTTTGTCGGCTTTCACTTGCATGACGATGCGCCAGCGGGGAGCATCGTAGTTCTTGTTCCACTGGTTGCCTTCAAAGTCTTGCGTGATGCTGACCGGTATACTGTCATAATTCCATGAAAGTGTCGATGGAATATACTGGCTGACGGTCAGGCCGCCGTCGTGCTCGAAATAGATGTATCTCGGATAGCGGGTCTGTGCCTGTACGAGTGTGCCGTGGCAACAATAGAAGTCCATCGTTGGGTCTCCCCAACCCTTTTCCCCTCCTTTCTTATAACCGGAAGCCATCGGCAGAAAGTAGGCCACCATACCTGTTTGTGGATGTTGCTGGGCCAAGATGCCGTTGTAGAGATTGCGTTCTACATAGTCGGCGTATTCTACATTGCCCGTCCATTTGTATAGATACTCGGCCGTGCGCATAAGGTTGTATACCGTGCAGTGTTCCTGGTTGTTCTCTCCGGCAAAGTCGGCGAGACGCCCTTTGGGTATCCAGTGCTCTCCTGCGTTTTGTCCGCCGGTGGCAAACTGCTCGCGCTCGTGTACGGCACACTTCCAGAAATCCTCGGTCAGTGTATGCCAATAGTCGTCTCCGGTGACCTCATAGCACCGTGCCGAACCGTGCGACCAAGGGACGGAGGCATTGCAGTGGTCGAGCGACAAGGCATCCTCGCCTTTGAGCAGTTGGGTGAAAAGCCACGGATGTCCGTAGCGGTCCATCAGTTCGCGGTATTTCTCCTTGCCGGTGAGTCCGTACATCGATGCCCATATCTCCAGCATACCGCTTGTTTCGCCGTTGAGTATGGCCGATGTTTTTCCCTTTTCTATCATCTCTGATGTCCAGCGGTACATCCAGTCGGCCATCTTGTCGAGTACATCCAATGCCTGCTGGTTGCCGGCAACGGCATACATGTCGTACAGTCCCATGAGCGTTTTGTGCAGGGTGTATTGCGGCGACCACATCGGCTGGCCGTCGGCCATGAGGTAAAGATACTTTTCCGGAATGGAACCGACCCACTCTCCTCCATTGATGCGTTGGCATCGTGCCAGTTCGCTGACAATGAAGTCTGCACGTTGTTTGATGGCTGCATCACCCGTCTCGGCCCACATATAGGCGCAAGCCGAAAGGTAGTGGCCGAGGAAGTGGCCGCGGAGTTGTCCCATCGGACTTTCCCAGCCCCAGTACATCTGGCTGGTGTCACCGTCTTTGCCGACCATGTACTCCTTGTTGAGTCCGGCTTCGGCGTAGAAGTTCTGTAGCAGTTTGGCCGGTTCGAGTGCCATCATGTACTTGCGGTTGAGTTCATAACGGTCTTTGAAGAGTCCTGGCAGCAGACGTACTTGACTGGCGGCAACTGGGCGTAAAACCATGCGAGGTGTCCCCTTGCGGACAAAATGTGACGCATTGTCGGCCTCCGGCCCTTTGCCCGAGTCGTCGATGTAGATGATTTGAGCCATTGCAGCGTTTGGCAAGGCAAGCAGCGCAAAGGCTGCAAGCCATATGCGGAGTGCGTGTGTGTGCATAGTGAGTAGGTCAGTGAAGATATATGGTAATGTACTTTATTTTGCGATGAGGCTGACGGCGAATCCGCCTCCGCGTGCCTGTGTGATCTT
>CAVFEZ010000025.1:0-33699 GCA_963621665.1 Akkermansia muciniphila
ATTTAACCAAAAGCCATTGATGTCCGGTGAAAATATCGCAAACGGCGAGTCCCGTTTGCGATGATGATACGGGACTTGCCGTTTGTAAATTTTTATTGGACGCCAATATGTTTTACCGGACACCAATAATTTTGCTCCTCCCATCCTCCAATTCTTAAAAACTTACTCCCACATCATCTCATGCACCCACTCCACAAGGTGCAGGTATCGGGCGGCGAGGGTGAGGAGGAGGGCATAGAAGCCGGCGAGGGCATCGTCGAGCATGCAGCCCCAGCCGCCGTGGATGTGGCGGTCTACCCAGCGGCAGCCGAGGGGCTTGGTGATGTCGATGAGGCGGAAGAGGGCGAAGCCGAGGGTGGCCAGACTGATGGCCACATAACTCTCGCCGGCGACAAACGTGGCGGCGAGGGTGGCGACCCATGTGCCGAAAAACTCGTCGATGACGACGGCCCGCGGGTCCTCGCCCCAGTAGCGTTCCATGACGTTGTCGGTCCATACGCCGATGAAGAGCGATGCCACGACGAGGACAATATTGGCGATGAAGAGTGCCGTGGGGGAGAGCAGGAAGTAGAGGCCGGTCCATATCAGCAGGGCCAGCAGGGCACCTGCCGTGCCGGGGGCGACGGGAAAGTATCCCGTGCCCAGTCCGGTAGAGACGGCGAGGTGGAAGAAGGGTACACCCTTGGGGTCACGATAGTTGTTGTTGCTCATTGGTGTGCTTGTTTTTCCGTGTGGCGGTGGCCGAAGAGAAGGTGCCATGCCTCGCGTACCCACAGCACGAGCGAGGAGGCAAGGATGATGATCACCCAGTCGGTGAGGCTCAGTCCGGTGACATTGAAGAACTGCTGTACGCCGGGCACTTCCACCATGAGCACCTGTCCGATGAGGATGATGGCCGCGATGCTGACCAGACCGTTGCAGCCCTTGAAGTGGAGGGCGCTGCGGCCGGTGCCGAAGGCGCGGGCGTTGAAGAGGTAGAAGAAGTGGGTCATGACAAAGACGGTGAAGAGCAGCGTCAGTTCGTAGGGCGTGACATGCCCCTTGGCACCGAGATGGAGTCCGACAAGGTCGGTCAGACAGGTCACGTCGGCGTGCTGGAAGATGTAGAGCAGCGCCAGGAGCAGGAGGAAGAAGAATCCGCCTACGCCTACGATCTCGTGCATCATCTCCCGGGTGAGGATAGACGCGCGGCGGTCGCGCGGCTTTTCGTGCATGACGCTCTCAGAGGGCGGCAGCGAGGCGAGGGCCGTGGCGGCGAAGGTGTCCATGATGAGGTTGATCCAGAGCATCTGGGTGACCGTCAGGGGCGACTCTGTGCCCATGAAGGCGCCGCAGAGCACGAGCAGGCAGGCCGTGACGTTGACCGTGAGCTGGAAGAGCAGGAACCGCTGGATGTTGCGGTAGAGCGAGCGTCCCCACATGACGGCCTTGCCGATGGAGGCAAACGAGTTGTCGACGATGGTGATGTCTGACGCTTCCTTGGCCACGCTCGTGCCGTCGCCCATTGACAGGCCGACGTGGGCGGCACGGAGGGCCGGGGCGTCGTTGGTGCCGTCGCCGGTGACGGCCACCACCTGTCCGAGCCGCTGGAGGGTCTCCACGAGGCGCTTCTTGTCCATCGGACGGGCGCGGGCGATGATCTTCAGGCCGAGGATGCGCCGCTCGAGTTCCTCGTCGCTGAGGGCGGCAAACTCCGGTCCGGTGATGATGTTCTCCTCGCCGTCGGTCTTGTCGTCCCACAGACCGATCTGACGGCCTATCTCGCGGGCTGTGCCCGGTGTGTCGCCCGTGACAATCTTGATGCTGATGCCAGCGTCGATGCACTCGCCGACGGCGGCCGGCACATCGGCGCGTACCGGGTCGGCGATGGCGGCGATGCCGATGAAATGGAGGTTTTCGGCCACTACACGCTGCTCGCCGATGGTCTTGTCACCCTCTTCTACCACTTGGTAGGCGAAGCCCAAGGTGCGCATGGCACGGTTTTGCCAGTCGAGGAGTTGGCGGTCGAGATCCTCGCGGGAGATGTCGGCGTGCCGGCAGAGGGCGTACACCATCTCGGGCGCACCCTTGACGTAGAGCACTTTCTTGCCCGGCAGGGCGGCGGAGGCCACGACGGTGGCCATGTACTTGCGCTCGGTAGAGAAGGGCAGTTCCTCTACGGTGTGTGCGCTCTCGCGCAGGGGACGGAAGTCGGTGCCCTGGGCGTTCATCCACAGGAGGAGCGCACCCTCGGTAGGATTGCCGAGTATCTGGGGACGGGCGGTGTCGGAGAAGTCGAGCGAGGCGGTGGAGTTGACGGCGATGCCCTCGTAGAGTATCTCGCGGGGCGTGTCGCCGTAGGTCACCATTTGGTCGACTGACATGAGGTTTTGCGTGAGCGTACCTGTCTTGTCGGTGCAGATGACGGTGGTGGCCCCCATGGTCTCGCAGGCGTGCATCTTGCGTACAAGGTTGTTGGTCTTGAGCATGCGGCGCATGCTGTAGGCCAGGCTGAGCGTGACGGCCATGGGCAGACCCTCGGGCACGGCCACGACGATGAGCGTGACGGCGATCATGAGCGTCTGCAGGATGTAGGCAAGGAAAGCCAGCCACTGCACCGGACCGTCTGTGGAGGTGAGATACATCACGATGCGTCCCACGACGATGGCGGCGGCGATGGCGTAACTCAGTCGGGTGATGAGTGCGCCGAGGCGGTCGAGTTGCTCATTGAGCGGTGTGCGCACGCTGTTGTCTATCTGCACGGCCTCAAACACCTTGCCCTGTTCGGTCTGGTCGCCCACGGCGATGACGCGGCCTATGCCGTGACCCTCCATGACCTTGGTGCCCTTCATGGCGTGGTCGGTGGGGAAGGTGGCGTCGGGATCGGCGTCGGCAGGGTCGGTGCTCTTGTGGCACATCGGTTCGCCGGTGAGCGTCGACTCGTCGATACCCAGGGCGGTGGCGGCGAGCAACTGGCAGTCGGCCGGCACTTCGGCTCCGGTGGGGAGCACGACGATGTCGCCCACGACCACGTCGCGGCGGGCGACGAGGGTGGTGTTGCCTTCGCGGATGACCTCTACCTGCTCGTCGTCGTTGACTTGGTTGAGCACGGCAAACTCCTTGTCGGCCTGCCGTTCGAAGTAGAAGGCCAGTCCGGTGGCCAGGAAGATGGCGATGAAGATGCCTACCGGTTCGAAGAAGACGGCTGCACCCTCATCGAGTCCGTAGTATTCGTAGAGGGAGATGCCGATGGAGAGTGCGCCGGCGATGAGCAGGATGATGATGAGCGAGTCGCGGAACTTGTCGAGAAACTGTCGCCAGAGCGGGGCTTTGGCCGGCGGGGTGAGTACGTTGGCACCGTGCTTTTGACGGCTCTCCTCTACTTGGGCGGCGGTCAGTCCGGTGAAGTGTTGCTTTTGGTCCATGGTCGTGGGAAAACGTAATGTATGTTTTTTTTATTTGGCCTTTTTCTTCAAGGTCATCACGTTGGTGCCGCCGTTGCCGCTGAGGGTGAGTATGCTGTCGGGGCTGATGGTGAAGCCTTGTACCTTGCTGAGTGCGTCGAGCACGCGACGCTCGGTCTCCATGTTGGCGCAGAGCATGCGGGTGCAGCCTACCTGGGAGAGATTGATGGTGCCCTTGCGGGTGCTGTATGATCCGGTGAGGCTGTTGCAGCCGGCCGATCCGTAGAGGTTTTTCGACTTGGTGTCAAATCCGAGGAAGGGTGTCTCTTCGCTTTCGGCGGGATTGACGGCACGGCCTTCGATGGCGGTGATCTCCCACTCGCCGGCAAGTGCGGAGGCGTCGGATACGTTCAGCGGGGTGTAGCAGGAGGCTACTGTGGCTGCGGTGCAGAGTGCAGCAATCAAGTGTTTCATAATGCGTGATGTAGATTTGGTGCAGTGAAAAAAAGATGATGGCGTGCTCCACCCATACAGGTTTGTGTATGAGGGGAACACGCCCGTGTTGTCAGTATCAGTGCAGACGCCATGTGGCGCCGTCCTTGGTGTCCTTCACTTCAAAGCCGAGGGCAGCGAGATCGTCGCGTATGCGGTCGCTGGTGGCCCAGTCTTTGGCGGCCTTGGCCTTGGAACGGAGGTCGAGCACCATGTCGACCACTTTGCCGAAGGCTTCCTCGCGGTGTGACGAGGCGTCGGTGCTGCTGGCGCGGAGTCCGAGCAGGTCGTTGGCGAAGAGGTGCATCGTGTCGGTGAGTTCCTTCAGGTCGGCTTCGGAGACGGTGGCCTTGTGGTCGACGGCCTTGTGGATGACGGAGCAGGCTTCGAAGAGATGGGCGATGACGAGCGGTGTGGCGAGGTCATCGTTCATGGCATCGTAGCACTTCTGCCGCAGGGCGGAGATGGTCTTGTGGCTGTCGGCGTCGCTGTCGGCCGCAGGGGTGATGCGGTCGAGGTCGGCGATGCCCTCCATGAGTTTGGCCAGTCCCTTCTCGGAGGCCTGGAGCGCGTCGTCGGAGAAGTCGACGGTGCCGCGGTAGTGGGCCGAGAGGATGAAGAAGCGTATCGTCATCGGCGAGTAGGCTTGGGTGAGCGAGGGGTGGTTGCCGGTGAAGAACTGCTCGAGGGTGATGAAGTTGCCGAGCGACTTGCCCATCTTCTGTCCGTTGATGGTGATCATGTTGTTGTGCATCCAGTAGTGCACCATCTGGTCGCCCTGTGAGGCGACGGCCTGTGCGATCTCGCACTCGTGGTGGGGGAAGATGAGGTCCATGCCGCCTCCGTGTATGTCGAAGTGTGCGCCGAGGTACTTGCGTCCCATGGCGGTGCACTCGCAGTGCCATCCGGGGAATCCGTCGCTCCAGGGGCTGGGCCAGCGCATGATATGCTCGGGCTGTGCCTTCTTCCAGAGGGCGAAGTCGGCCTGGTGGCGCTTCTCGCCTACGCCGTCGAGCGAGCGTGAGGCGTCGCGCACGTCGTCGAGGTTGCGTCCGGAGAGGATGCCGTAGTGGTGGTCGGCGTTGTACTTGTGTACGTCGAAGTATATCGAGCCGTTGCTCTCGTAGGCATAGCCGTTGTCGAGGATCTGCTGTACGAGCTGCTCCTGCTCGATGATATGTCCGGTGGCGTGGGGCTCGATGCTGGGCGGGAGCACGCCGAGGGCTTCCATGGCGGCATGGTAGCGGTTGGTGTAGTGCTGGGCGATCTCCATCGGTTCGAGCTGCTCGAGGCGTGCCTTCTTCTCGATCTTGTCGTCACCCTCGTCGGCATCGTGCTCGAGATGGCCTACATCGGTGATGTTGCGCACGTAGCGCACCTTGTAGCCGAGGTGGCGGAGGTAGCGGAAGAGGATGTCGAAGGTGATGGCGGGACGGGCGTGGCCGAGGTGCGGGTCGCCGTAGACGGTAGGGCCGCAGACGTACATGCCCACGTTGGGGGCGTGGAGCGGCTTGAAGAGTTCCTTATGGCGGGTGAGGGTGTTGTAGATGATGAGGTTCTGTTCCATAAATCGGATGTTTTTTTTGTGGCGCTGGTGCTCAGGTATCGCGCTGATGCTCATGTATGGCGCTGTGGGCTTAGGCGAGCAGACGCTTGACGACGGCCGAGATGGCGCGTCCGTCGGCCTTGCCGGCCATCTGCTTGGAGGCGGTGCCCATGACGCGGCCCATGTCCTTCATGCCTGTGGCGCCGGTCTCGGCGATGATCTTGGCCACGGCGGCCTCTATCTCCTCTTCGGTGAGGGGCTTGGGCAGGTATTCCTCGATGACGCGGGCCTGTGCGAGTTCCTCTTCGGCGAGGTCGGGGCGGTTGTTGTCGATATAGGTCTGTGCGGTTTCGCGTCCTTGCTTGGCGAGTTTCTGGAGTATCTTGAGGGCAGCGTCGTCGGCGAGGGTGTCGTCGGCTCCGGGTGCGGTCTTGGCCTCGAGGAACACTTTCTTGACGTTGCGCAGGGTGTCGAGGCGCACCTTGTCGCGGGCTTTCATTGCTTTCTTGATGTCTTCGCTGACTTGGTCGAAAAGATTCATGATGCTATGTTTTTTGTTTGTCTTTTACCCCGGTAGGGGTGCTTCCGTTGGGGTTGAATTATTCGCCCCTTACAGGGGCATTTTGATGGGGGGACTTTGAAAGATAGGGGTAAACCCCTATCCTATATTATGTCGTCCCTACGGGACTCACGCTTGCGAAATCCTTATGGAATCTCTAATCGTTTAACTCCCTACGGGACTCACGCTTGCGAAATCCCTACGGGACTTGTTGGCTCGGACACTTATTCGTCGTCGCTGCCGAAGGAGATGGTGCCCTGTACGCGGGGATTGGGCTCGGCGGGTTTCGGGGCGGCGGGCTTCTCGTAGGCCATGCTGCGTATGTCGTTGAGCATCTGCTTGGTGCGCTTGTAGGTGGGCGAGTTTTCTACGGCAAGGATGATCTCGTCGTTGTCGAGTTCGTTGGGCTGGAAGGTGAAGATGTTGGGCCGCGGCTTGTACTGTCCGTTGTTCTTGTTGTTGTCGTAGTAGTGTTCGCGGCGCTGGTCGAGTTCGGCGCGCTTTTCGGCTTCGCGGTCGATCTGCTCCTGTGTGCGCTTGCTGATGTAGTCGTCCATGCCGTCGACATCGTTGATGCCGAATCCGGTGGCGAGGATGGTGACCTTGATCTTCTGTCCGAGGTCGGGGTCGAGGTTGACACCCCACTTGATCTCGAAGTCGCGGCTGAACTTGGACATGAACTCGTTGACTTCCTTCATCTCGTCCATCATCAGTCCGGCGGGTGCGTTGCCGTCGCCCTTGTTCTGGCTGTAGTTGATGCTCAGGAGAATCTTCTTGGCGTTGAAGACATCGTTGTCGTTGAGCAGGGGCGAGTTGAGGGCGTCGTCGATGGCTTTGCGCACGCGGTTTTCGCCTTCGCCGTATCCGGTGCTCATGATGGCCACGCCGCCGTCCTTGAGTACGGTCTTGACGTCGTTGAAGTCGAGGTTGATGAGTCCGTGGTTGGTGATGATCTCGGCGATGCTCTTGGCGGCGGTGCTGAGGGTGTCGTCGGCCTTGGCGAAGGCTTCGAGCACGCTGAGGTCGTTGTAGATCTGGAGGAGGCGCTCGTTGTTGATGACGAGGAGGGCGTCGACGTGCTTGGACATCTCCTCGACGCCGTCGAGGGCCTGGTCGATCTTGAGCGAACCTTCGAAGCGGAAGGGTATGGTGACGATGCCTACGGTGAGTATGCCCATCTCCTTGGATATGCGTGCGATGACGGGTGCGGCGCCGGTGCCGGTGCCGCCGCCCATACCGGCGGTGATGAAGGCCATCTTGGTGCCGTCGTCGAGCATGTGGTGGATGTCGTCGGCGCATTCCTCGGCGGTCTTGCGTCCTCTTTCGGGCTTGTTGCCTGCGCCGAGTCCTTCGGTGCCGAGGAGCAGTTGTACGGGTACGGGGGAGTCTTCGAGGGCCTGGCGGTCGAGGTTGCACACGAGGAAGGTCACGTCGTGTATGCCTTCGCGGTACATGTGGTTGACGGCGTTGCCGCCGCCTCCGCCTACGCCGATGACCTTGATGATGCTTTTCTTTTTCTTCTCGGGTGTGACAAAGTCGACCATGGGTTCTGTATTGTTATTGTAGTCGGTCATGATATGGTTCTCCTATAGTAGATGGTATGTCATTCGTTGGGTTCAGGTTCGGTGATGGTGTTGAACAGACGTTTGCCCCACTTGCCGAGCCGTCCGAGCAGGGAGGGCTGGCGCTCGGTGTCGTTCTTCTCTGCCTCCTCTACCTTCTCCTCGGGCGTGGGCTGAGGCTTGGGCTGCGGTGCGGGCTGCGGATTGGGTTGCGGTGCGGGCTGCGGGTCGGTGTGGTGAAGCGTCTCGTCGGGTGCAGGCACGGGCTTGGGCGGCACGGGAGCGCCGATGGGTGTTCCGGCGCAGTTGATGTTGCCCTTGGCGAGCAGTCCGAGTATGGTGCAGGCGGTGCCGTCGTGGGGGATGCTGACCTTGGGGTTGGGGGTGGTGATGTTGAGGGTGACGTACTTGGCGGTGCGTATCTTCTCTACCTGTGTGTCCATCCGGAAGGCTTTCTCGGTGTTGGGCATGTTGGCTGCGCCGCCGGTGAGGATGATGCCGCCGAGGAGTTTGCCCTTGTACTCGTCGGGCACCTGCATCCAGGCGTTGCGTATGATCTCCTTGATGCGTGCCTCGACGATCTCGGTGAACTTGCGGCTGCCGATATTGCGCTCGTTGTCGATGGGGTAGGTCAGTGCGTTGTCGATGTCGCTGTTTTCGGTGTATGCGCTGGCGTAGTGCAGTTTCATCTTTTCGGCGGTGGCTTCCTCCATGGGCACCGAGGCGATGTCTTTGGTGATGTTGCCTCCGCCGAGGGGGATGACGGCGAGCGAGCGCAGTATGTTGCGGTAGTATACGGCTACGGTGGTGGTGTCGGCGCCGAGGTCGACGAGCACGCATCCCGAGCGGCGCTCGGAGTCGGTGAGTATGGCGTCGGCCAGCACGAGGGCCGAGGGGTACATCTCGGCGATGGCGATGCCGGCCTGCTGGAAGCACAGTCCGAGGCTGCGGGAGAAGGATTTGCGCCAGAGTATGTTGACGAAATTGCCTTCGAGGTGTCGTGCCTGTATGCCGACGGGGTCGGTCTGGTTTTGTGCGTCGACCTTGTATTCCTGTGTGGCGGCATCGAGAATTTCGTAGTCGGGGTAGGTCATGCTGCGGTTGGCGTCCATGAGTTCGTTGACCATGTCCTGGGTGACGATGGTGTCGGCCGGCAGGTCTTTGACGATGGTATTGCGTATGCTTCTGATGCCCTGTCCGCCGACGCCCACGTATACTTGTGTGATTTCGGTCTTGAGGGTATTGCGGAGTTTGGTGACTATATTGGTGAGGCACTGTGCGGTCTGGTTGACATTGTAGACGCTGCCTTTGCGTATGCAGGAGGTGGAATCCTCTCTGGCGACGGCCATGACGGAGATGGAACCGTCAGGATTTTTCTTTCCTGCGATGCCGGTCATCTTGGATGAGCCCAGTTCTATTGCTACGATAAATTCCTTTGCCATACGTGTTGTATCTGTATTTATGTGTGGTGTGGTTTCTGTTGTGCGGGAGTGTCAGGACTTGCCGTTCTTCTTGGTCTTGGCGGCCTTGGAAGTGTCGGCGGTCTTCCTGTTGCTGTCTGTTGTGGTCTTCTTCTTGGAAGTTGTTTCCTTCTTCTTCGGATGGGTTTCTTTCTTCTTGGTGTCGGTTTCCTTTTTCTTGTTTTCTTTGGGTTTGTCGGCCTTTTCTTTGGGTTTGTCTGCCTTTGGTTTCGGGGTCTCTTCCTTTGGTTTTGGGGTTTCGGCCGGTGTGGGCGGCGGTGCCACCTCGTCGGTTTCGGCCGGCTGGGGTGCGGGTGCATCGGGTTCGTTCTCCTTGTCGCGTCGGCAGATGATCTGGTTGTCGAACTCGAGGTCGATGTAGTCGTACCGGTTCCATCCGGCGTGGGAGAGTCCGTAGCGGTAGAACTTGACGAGGCGGGTCATCTTGCGCTTGACAAACGCTTCGACGGCCTGGTCGCGCAGTTTGCTGTTCTTGCACTCGGGTATGTTGCCGAGGTAGACGATATGGTCGCCTACGCGCGGCACGATCTCTATGCCGTACCCGTCGGTGACGTGTATCTGCTCGACGAGGTTGCGCCAGAGGTCGTCGGCCATGAGCGTGCGTGCCATGGGGGCGATATACTGCGTGGCGTAGGTCTGACCGAACCGCCCGGTGGCGATGATCAGGTCGGAGGTGTACGACGAGTTGGGCATGATGCAGTTCTTGTCGTCGATGTAGTAGTCGCTGCCGTTGTCGGCCTTGATGCGGATGACGGGCATGCGCTGCGTGACGGTGATGCACACCTCTCCGCCGATGGTCTTGTGGCATTCGGCGGTGTTGATGAACGGACTTCTGCGGAGCATGTCCTCGATGTCGCGTGCTGCGACCGATGCGACGGGCTTGCCCATGGGGTTGAGATGGTGGGCGGTGAGCCGCCGCTTCACTTCGCGTGCGTCGATGAATCCGCTGGTCGAACTGTCGGCCACGTCGATGGTGAGTTTGGTGCACAGCGTCTTGCTCTCATCGGGCTTGTTGAAGACGGTGAGTGCCACGGCAAGGTATCCCGCGAGGATGACATCGGCCGTGATGAGGGCTGCCTTTTTCCAGTCTACTCTCACTTGCTCTGTATGATCTTCGCGATTTGGGGCACGTAGTTGTCGAGGTCGCCGGCGCCGAGGATGACGAGCACGTCGAAGTCGCGGCTCTTGACCAGGGGCAGCACGTCTTCCTTGTGTATCATGCTCTTCCCGATGCCCGGACGGAGGTTGTCGTAGATGAGGCGGCTGGTCACCCCGGGTATGGGCTGCTCGCGGGCGGGGTAGATGTCGCAGAGTATCACCTCGTCGAGCAGGCTGAGTGCGTCGGCGAAGTCCTTGTAGAAGTCGCGTGTACGGGTGTAGAGGTGGGGCTGGAATATGGCCGTGATCTTGCGGTCGCGGTAGAGTTCGCGCAGACTGCTGGCGCTCTGGTAGATCTCCTTGGGGTGATGGGCGTAGTCGGAGAGCAGCACGTGGCGGTTGTCCTTGATCTTGAAGTCGAAGCGGCGGTCGACACCGCCGTAGGTCTTCATGCCGTACTTGAGTTCCTCGGGGGTGCATCCGGCGAGTTGTGCCATGGCCATGGCGGCGACGGCGTTCTCGATGTTGACGGGCACGGGCTGTCCGAGTTGTATGTCCTTGACGGGGGCGACGGGCGATACGAGGTCGAAGGTGATCTCGCCGTTGTCGATCTTGATGTTCTCGGCGTGGAAGTCGCCGCTTGTGCGGCTGTATGTGTACACCTTGACTCCGTCCTGCACGTCGGCCTTCATCTCGAGTCCCTCGTGCAGGATGAGTGCGCCGCCGGGCTGTATGAGGGTGGTGTAGTGGCGGAAACTCTCGAGGTAGGCTTCCTTGGTGCCGTAGATGTCGAGGTGGTCGGGGTCGGTGGAGGTGATGACGCTCATCCAGGGGCGGAGCCAGTGGAAGGAGCGGTCGAACTCGTCGGCTTCGATCACGACGTAGTCGCTCTCGGAGGAGAGGATATAGTTGGTGCCGTAGTTTTTGGAGATGCCGCCGAGGAAGGCGTTGCAGTCTACGTGGCTCTGGTGCATGATGTGGGCGCACATGGTCGATGTGGTGGTCTTGCCGTGTGTGCCGGCCACGCAGAGTCCCTTGTGGGTGCGGGTGAGTGTGCCGAGCACCTGTGCGCGTTTTTCCACGGTGAATCCTCCCTCACGGAAGTACACCAGTTCTTTGTGGTCGGCGGGTATGGCGGGGGTGTAGACCACGAGGCACGACTTGGGGTCGCGGCAGGCGTGGGGTATCTCGTCGGTATTTTCCTCGTAGTGTACGAGCATGCCTTCGCGCTCGAGCTGGCGGGTGAGGTCGGAGGGGGTGCGGTCGTATCCGGCCACGACGAGTCCGCGGTGGATGAAGTATCGGGCGATGGCGCTCATGCCGATGCCGCCTGCTCCGACAAAGTATACTGCTTTGATGTCCTTGAGTTCCATGTGATTGGCTTGTGTATTGTCCTGGTGACTTTTATTTCTTGTTTTCTTCGGCCAGGCGTATCACCTCGTCGGCGATGATGTCGGCCGAGTGGGCGATGCCGAGCGGCTTGATATGGGTGGCGAGGCTCTCGAGTTGCTGGCTGTCGGCCACGGTGTCGACGGCCAGTTGCAGGAGGGTGTCGGGGGCTTCGGCGTCGCGCACGCAGATGGCGGCCTTCCGGGAGACGAGGGCCATGGCGTTCTTGGTCTGGTGGTCTTCGGCCACGTTGGGTGAGGGTACGAGGATGACGGGTTTGCCGATGAGGCAGAACTCGCTGATCGAACTGGCTCCGGCGCGGCTCACCACAAGGTCGGCGGCGCGGTAGGCGGCACCCATGTCGGCGATGAAGTCGGTGACGTGGAGCATGGGCAGTGCCGGGTGTGCGGCGAGCCTTTCGGCGATGGCCTGGCTGTAGTATTTGCCCGTCTGCCAGATAAACTGTATGCCGCTCTTCTCCACGAGGTCGAGGTGCTGGAGTACGCTCTCGTTGAGCGTGCGTGCGCCGAGGCTTCCGCCCACGATGAGCACGGTCTTCTTCTTGGGGTCGAGCCCGAAGGATTGCAGGGCCTCCTCGCGGGTGACGGTGGTTTCGAGCAGTGACTGGCGCACGGGGTTGCCGGTCTTGAGTATCTTTGCGGCGGGGAAGAAGCGTTCCATGCCGTCGTAGGCCACGCATATCTTGGCGGCTTTGGCGGCGAGGTGCTTGTTGGTCACGCCGGCGTAGGAGTTCTGCTCCTGTATGAGTGTGGGTATGCCCATGGCGCTGGCGGCATCGAGGGTGGCTGCGCTGGCGTATCCGCCCACGCCCACGGCTACGTCGGGGGCGAAGTCGCGGAGGGTCTTGCGGGCGAGCCGCTTGCTGCGCAGGAAGTCGAGTGCCACGCCGATGTTCTTCGGCGACCAGAGCGGACGTATGAAGCCGCGCACGGGCAGGCCGACAATCTTGTATCCTGCGGCGGGCACGCGCTGCATCTCCATTCTTCCGAGTGCGCCCACGAACAGTATTTCGGCGTCGGGACGCTTGGCTTTGACGGCGTTGGCTATAGACACGGCGGGGAAGATGTGTCCTCCCGTTCCGCCTCCGCTCACGATCACTCTAAGTTGGTTGCTCATTTTTTCAGTATGTTTTTTAGGCGTAATCCGCCACAAATCACAAAATTAATCATTTTTTCCGATTTTCCGGCTGGCAGTGTCCTTTTTGTTGGGCACACGGTCCGTGGGGTGTCAGGCGGCCACGGCGGCCGGTGTGCCGGGTGCGTTGCCGGCAGTAGCCTCTTTCTTCTTGGCCGAGCGGCTCACGCTGAGTATCATGCCGAAGTACACGCAGTTGATGATGGTCGACGTGCCGCCCCGGCTGATGAGCGGCAGCGGTTGTCCGGTGACGGGTATGATGCCCACGGCCACGTACATGTTGAAGAGGGCCTGCACGACAAACAGCAGGGCCAGTCCCATGACGAGGAAGGCGGGGAAACTTCTCTCGCAGCGTCTGGCGATGGCGCCGGCGCGGAAGAGGAGCACGATGTAGAGTGCGGCCACGCCTGCGGCGCCGCCGATGCCCAGTTCCTCGATGATGATGGCGTAGATGAAGTCGGAGTAGGCCTGTGCGAGGTAGTCGCGCTCTTCGGAGTTGCCCGGTCCTTTGCCCACGATGTTCGATGTGGCGATGGCTATCTTGGCGTAGGCGGCCTGCGACCCTTTGCCGCGCAGGTCTACCTCGGCGGGGGTGACGTTCTTTTCGCTGCCGAAGCGTTCGAGGCGGGCTTTCCAGGTGTCGAGTCGCCGCAGCACGCCGCGGTTGGCGGCCTTCTCCTTGCTGTCGGCGGTCTGCTCGGTGAGTTGCTTGCCGCCGGTGGCGGCTTCGGCCGGTGTGGTCTTGCCGAGGAGGAAGACGGCCGACAGGCCGAGGATGACGGTGATGGCGATCACGCCGAGCAGTTTGCCGATCTGCCGTGCGGGTACGCGTCCGATGAAGATCATCAGCAGGATGACGGCCGAGATGAGCACGGCGGTCGAGAGGTTGTCGATGGCGATGAGCACCACGGGTATGGCGCAGATGGTGATGATGAAGCCGAGTGCCTGCGGAGAGGCTCCCTTCTCGGTCTGTGTGGCGCCGAGTATCTGTGCGGTGGCGAGGATGAGCACGCCCTTGGCGATCTCGGAGGGCTGGAACGACAGGCCGAAGGGCAGGGGGAACCAGCGCTGTGCGCCGTTGGTGGCCTTGCCGCTGGCGGCCACGTAGACGAGCATGGCTATCGTGATGCCCCATACCCACAGGGTGCCGCTCTTGAACCACCTGCAGGGTATGTAGGTGGTGATGTACATTGCGGTGAAGCCCATGGCGAGGTGTACGGCGTGACGGGCGATGGGGCCCCAGTAGTTGGTGCCGGCCGAGTAGGTGAGCTGCGACGTGGCGGAGTATACCTCGATGATGCTGGTCAGACAGAGGAAGAAGAAGATGAACCACACTGTCTTGTCGCCCTTGAAGATGTTGCCGAGTTTACTGTTGTGCATAGGCGTTGGTCGGTTGTGTGCGGCGGCCGCTGGGGGCCGCCGCCGGAAGTGATGTTTTCGTATGTGGGGTGGGTCTGTCTGTGGAACAGCCCGTTACAGTTCGCGGGCGCGGGCCTTGAACTGGTCGCCGCGGTCCTCCATGTTCTTGAAGAGGTCGAAACTGGCGCAGCAGGGGCTGAGCAGTACGGTGTCGCCCGGCTGGGCCAGTTCGGCGCAGGCCTTCACGCAGTCGGCCATGGAGTGGGTGTCGCGCACGGGCAGTCCGAGGGGGTCGAAGAAGTCGTGCAGTTTGGTGTTGTCTGCACCGAGGTAGACGAGGGCGCGGCAGCGCTTGGCCACGATGTCCTTGATCTCGTTGTAGTCGTTGCCCTTGTCCTTGCCGCCGAGTATGAGCACGGTGGGTGAGGTCATGCTCTCGAGGGCATACCAGCAGGCGTCGACGTTGGTGGCCTTGGAGTCGTCGATGTAGGTCACGCCGCCCACCTTGCACACCTTCTCCAGGCGGTGTTCCACGCCGGGGAAGTCGCTGAGGCTCTTGCGGATGTACTCTTTCTTGATGCCGGCGATATTGCCGGCGATGCCGGCGGCGAGCGAGTCGTAGAGGTTGTGGCGTCCGGTGAGGGCGAGTTCCTCCTGTTCCATGTTGAAGGGGGTGGGCTTCTCTATCTTGTACTCGCCCTGCTCGATGTAGCCGATGCTGCCCTGCTCCTTGATGGCGGAGAAGGGGCACTGTATGGCCTTGATGTCGTACTTCTCGAGTTCGCGGCGTATGATGGGGTCGTCGTTCCAGTAGATGAAGGAGTCGTCGCCGGTCTGGTTCTGTATGATGCGCATCTTGGCGTCGACATAGTTCTGCATGCAGTTGTCGTAGCGGTCGAGGTGGTCGGGGGTGATGTTGAGCAGGATGGCGATGTTGGCGTGGAAGCGGTACATGTTGTCGAGTTGGAACGAACTGAGCTCGATGATGTAGTATTCGTGCGGATCCTCGGCCACCTGCAGGGCGAGCGACCGTCCGATGTTGCCGGCCAGTCCGGCGTCGTAGCCGGCGGTCTTGAAGATGTGGTAGATGAGCGAGGTGGTGGTGGTCTTGCCGTTGCTTCCGGTGATGCAGATCATCTTGGAGTGGGTGTAGCGTCCGGCGAACTCTATCTCGCTGATGACGGGTATGCCCTTTTCCGCGATCTTGCGCATCATGGGTGCTTCCTTGGGTATGCCGGGGCTCTTGATGATCTCGTCGGCCGAGAGTATCTTCTCCTCGGTGTGCTGCTGCTCTTCCCAGGCTATGCCGCGTGCGTCGAGCATCTGCTTGTATTTGTCCTTGATGGCGGCCATGTCGCTGACAAACACGTCGAAACCTTCTTTCTTGGCCAGTACGGCTGCTCCTGCGCCACTCTCACCGGCGCCCAGTATTACTATGCGTTTCATTTTTTTCGTTGCTGTTCTTTTTTTTGAGGGGTTGACTTTTTTTGAGGGGTAGGGATGTTTTCTTTGCCTTATCTTATCTTGAGCGTGATGATGGTCAGGGCTGCGAGTATGATGGTGACAATCCAGAAGCGGATGGTGATCTTCGACTCGTGTATGGCACCCTTGGGCTTGCGGCAGAGGTACTTGCACTCGGGGTCGAGCTGCGACTCCTGGGTGCGGAAGTTGTCGTGTATGGGGGTGCGCTTGAAGATGCGCTGCTTCACGCCGCGCCGCTTGCCTGCCTTGTAGTAGTACACCTGCAGGATGACGCTCAGGCTCTCTACAAAGAAGATGCCGCAGAGTATGGGCAGCATGAGTTCCTTGTGTATGATGATGGCCGTCACGGCGATGATGCCGCCGATGGTGAGCGATCCGGTGTCGCCCATGAATACCTGTGCGGGATAGGCGTTGTACCAGAGAAATCCGATGAGCGCACCGACAAAGGCGCAGAGGAACACCACCAGTTCCTGCGACCCGGGTATGTACATGATGTTCAGGTATCCGGCATACTCGATGTGCGAACTCACGTAGGCGAGTATGCCGAGCGCCACGCCGATGATGGCGGAGTTGCCGGCGCACATGCCGTCCATGCCGTCGTTGAGGTTGGCGCCGTTGCTCACGGCGGTCACCACGAGTATGGTCATCACCACAAAGAGTATCCAGCCTGCGGCGGTCTTGTACTTGCCGCAGAAGCCCATGATGCGCGAGTAGTCGAGGTTGTGGCCCTTGACAAAGGGTATGGTGGTCTTGAGCGACTTGGTGGCCTTGGCCCTGTGCTTGACGACCATCTCCTGTCCCTGTCGCTCGATGGCGAGGTTCTCGTTCATCTTCACGTCGGGCGACGACCATAGCACGAGGCCCACGATGAGTCCGATGCCGATCTGCCCGACGATCTTGTAGCGGCCCTTGAGTCCCTCCTTGTTGCGGCGGAAGATCTTGATGTAGTCGTCCATGCCGCCGAGAAATCCCAGCCACAGTGTGGTCACGACCATGAGGATGAGGTAGATGTTGCGCAGGCGGCCGAGCAGCAGCACGGGTATGAGGATGGCGGCGATGATGATCACGCCGCCCATCGACGGCACGCCTATCTTCTGCACGCCGAAGGGGTCGATGCTGGCATCGCGCTGGGTCTCGGTGATCTGTTTGCGCTTGAGGTACTTGATGAATTTCTCGCCGAACCATGCCGAGATGACCAGCGACAGTATCAGGGCCAGCAGGGCGCGGAAGGAGATGTATCCCCACATGCGCGAACCGCTGATGCCGTATTGCTCGAGAAAGCGGAAGAGGTAGTATAGCATACGTTGCTTTTCTTTTCTTGTGAGTATGTGCGTGCGGCTACTGTTTGTCGGCGATGCCCATGGCCTCGCGCACTACCTCGTGGTCGTCGAAGTGGTGCTTTACGCCCTTGATCTCCTGGTAGTCTTCGTGTCCCTTTCCGGCGATGAGTATCACGTCGCCCTTCTGGGCCATCATGCAGGCCGTGCGTATGGCTTCGCGGCGGTCGGTGATGGCGACGGTCTTCTTCATCTGCTGGGCGTTGAGTCCGGCGAGCATGTCGTCGATGATGGCCTGTGGCTCTTCGAAGCGGGGGTTGTCGCTGGTGATGATGACGCGGTCGCTCTGCCGCACGGCTTCCTGTGCCATGAGGGGGCGCTTGCCCTTGTCGCGGTTGCCTCCGGCTCCGCAGACGGTGATGACGTGTCCCTTGCCGTCGAGCACCTCGTGGATGGCGTTGAGCACGTTCTCCAGGGCGTCGGGCGTGTGGGCGTAGTCTACGACGGCGGTGAAGCCCTCGGGCGAGTGTATCGGTTCGAGGCGGCCGCACACGCTGTGCAGGGTGCTGAGCGTCACGAGCACGTCCTCGGCGGACTTGCCGAGCATGCGGGCGGCACCGTAGACGGCGAGCAGGTTGCTCACGTTGAACTTGCCGATGAACTGCACGCCTACCTCGTGGCCGTCGATGTCGAGGTACATGCCCTCGAAGTGGCACTCTATGATGCGGCCCTTGTAGTCGGCGGCGGCGCGGGTGGAGTAGGTCTTGACGGTGGCGCGGGTATTCTGTACCATGACCATGCCGTTCTTGTCGTCGGCGTTGGTGATGGCAAAGGCGTCCTTGTCGAGACCGTCGAAGAAGGCTTTCTTGGCGTCGCGGTAGTTTTCGAAGGTCTTGTGGTAGTCGAGGTGGTCGCGGGTGAGGTTGGTGAAGATGCCTCCGGCGAAGTGCAGTCCGCCGATGCGCTTCTGCGCGATGGCGTGCGAGGAGCACTCCATGAAGGCGTACTCGCAGCCGGCCTCCACCATACGGTGCAGCAGTTCGTTGAGGGTGATGGGGTCGGGGGTGGTGTGGTCGGCGGGTATGGCCTCGCCGTCGATGTAGTTGCAGACGGTGGAGAGCAGACCGCACTTGTGGCCCATCTTCCGGAACATATTATATAATAATGTAGCGATGGTGGTCTTGCCGTTGGTGCCGGTCACGCCGACGAGCCGCAACCGCCGCGAGGGGTCGCCCCAGAAGCGTGTGGCTACCGTGCCCACCACGTCTTCGGTCGAGGGTACGGCGATGTAGACGACGCCGTCGGCCTTCTCCTCGGGCATGGTCTCGCAGAGCACGGCTGCCGCGCCCTGCTCTACGGCTTTGGGGATGAACTTGTGGCCGTCTGCCTGTGTGCCGCGGAGGGCGACGAACAGGTGTCCTGCGGCCGTGCGGCGTGAGTCGATGTCTACGCCGGTGATCTCTGTTGCGACATCGCCTGCGGTGGCGGTGATGTCGAGACCTTGGATAAGTTCTTTCAGTTGCATGGTGTGTATCGTTTTTTTTTATTCTATTGTCTATTTGTTGATGTCTGTTGACGGGTGTTCCCGTCAGGAGAGTTGCAGCAGGCAGGTCATGCCCTTCTTGACGGTGGTGCCGGGGGCGATGCTCTGTCCGGTGACCTTGCCGCGTCCGGTGAGGTGTACCTTCACGCCGCGGCTCTCGATGAGGTAGACGGCGTCGCGTGCGCCCATGCCCTTGACATCGGGCATACGGTCGCGTGCGGGCAGGCGCTTGCTGTCGAGGCGCACGGCGTTGCGGCCCTCCTTCCCGGCGTGTCCCCATATCGGGTTGCCGTCGAGGTAGGACCCCGACCAGTCGGCGCGTACCTTGAAGCCCAGTCGGCTGAGCACGTAGTCGGCGGCGGTGAGGTTGCCGTCCTTGACGTCGGGCAGCGGGTCGGAGTGGGGCTCGCGGGCGTCGCTGACGCTGAGCTTGATGTCCTGTGCCATGATGCCCTCGGCGATATTGTGGAACACCACGCCGCTCATGCCGCCTCCCGATGCGGGCAGTCCGCGCTTCTGTATGCAGACGATGCAGCTGTAGCGGGGCTTGTCGGCGGGGAAGTATCCGGCGAAACTCAGCAGGTAGTTCACCTGTCCGCTCTTGTATCCGGCGGCACCCTTGGATATCTGTGCCGTACCGGTCTTGCCGGCCACGGCGAAGGAGGTCGATCCGGCCTTCTTGCCCAGTCCCTGGCTGACGACGTGGCGCAGTATGGTCTGTATCTCGTCGAGCGTCTTCTTCTTGCAGATGCTCTCGCGCAGCACCACGGGCGGACAGTCTATCACCTCGCCGTCCTTGATGATCTGCTTGATGAAGCGGGGCTGCATCATCTTGCCGCCGTTGGCGATGGCGTTGTAGAAGGTGACGGTGGAGATGGGCGGCACCTGTGTCTCGTAGCCGATGCTCATCCACGGCAGGGTGGTCTTGCTCCAGTTGACGTAGTCGCGGCCGCGCTTGTCCTTTTCGGGCATGCGTATGCGGGCGGCCGAGCGTCCGATGACAAACGGTATGTGCAGGTCGTCGGCCAGTCCGAGGCGGTGTATGCCCTCGACGAACTTCTCGGGGCGGTCGTGATAGAAACGGTCGATGATGCGGCTCACGCCGATGTTCGAACTCACCTCGAGCGTGTGGGGCAGGCTCATCTCGCCGTAGCCGCCGCGCCGCCAGTTGTGGTCGCGCATCTCGCGGCCGTACATGGGCCACACGCCGCCGCCGGTGTCTACGCGGTAGGTGGTGTCGACCACACCGTCGTCGAGGGCCACCATGATGGAGGCGGTCTTGAAGACCGATCCCGGCTCGAGCATGTCGCTCACGGCGTGGTTGCGCACCTCGCGGTATTCTCCGTCGGGGCAGCGCTCCATGTTGACGATGGCCTTGATGTCGCCCGTGGCCACCTCCATGACGATGGCCACGCCCACGTCGCCGTTGACCTCAGGCCGCCGCAGTTCGTCGATCACCGACCGCTCGGCCAGATCCTGCATGTCGACGTCGATGGTGCTCACGATGTCGCATCCGTCTATGGGTTTTGTGTCGACGATGGTGAGGTTCTTGTTGAGCATCTTGCGCTTGTGGGCGATGCCGGGCAGTCCGCGGAGCACGGAGTCGTAGGCCATCTCGAGGCCGAAGCGGGCGGAGTCTACCGCACCGTACATCGTGCCGATGGTGCGCGAGGCGAGCGATCCGTAGGTGCGCTTGCGGGCGTTGAACACCTCGGCGTGGAATCCGGTCTTGCCGCTGATCTCCTTGTCGCGGTCGATGTCAAAGACGGGCAGGCTGCGCACCTCGGTGTAGGTGTTGAAGTCGATGCGCGACGGCCATATCGGCCAGTGGCGCTTCTGCTTCTGGAATCCCTCGTCGAGGTGGCGGCGGAAGTCGGCGGCCGACTTTTCGGGGAAGATGGCGTGCAGTCCCTCGCATATCTTGCCGAGGCTCTCGTGCCACAGGGTGTCGCGGTGGGTCTCGGTGAGGGCCTTGAAGTCCATGTATATCTTGTACTCGGGCAGCGACGAGGCCAGCAGTTGGCCGTCGGTGCTGAGGATGTTGCCGCGGGCGGGGGCTACGCTCACGCTGTCGTCGGTGTTGCGCTCGGCCACCTGCAGCCAGAAGTTGCGCTCGACGGTCATCGTGTGGCCGGCCCGGTAGAGCATGTACAGTACCATCGCGACCACTACGACCGATATGCATCCGTAGGCCGACAGGCGGCCGCGCTTGCGGCCGCGTCTCTTGTTGTCGTTGTCGTTGGTGTTCATTGCTGCTGGTTCTCCTCTTCGGGTACGTTGATGATGTAGGGCGGCTGGGTGGCGATGTGCAGCACGCTGTCCTTGCTGGTGCGCAGGTATTCGAGCACGTGGCTCTCACGGGTCATCTCGGTGAGCTGGCTGTTGATGGAGAGGGCCTTGTACTTCTCTTCCTGCAGCGTGCGGGTGAGGGTGGCTATGGTGCCGAGGCTGCGCTGGCAACTGTAGCGGTTGCTGATGTAGAGCACGATGAAGGCGGCGATGAGGATGATCACCAGGATCTGCCGTTGCAGGAAGGCGGCGCTGAGTATGTCGCCGCCGAAGATCTTGTTGAGGGTCACCTCGCCCGTGATCTGTTCGTCATCCTGGTCGAAGTCGCCGCGGAACAGACGGGTGAGGGTGGTGCGGAAGCCGCTTTTTTTCTCGCTCGTTCCGTCCTTTTTCCCGTTTTCTCCGTCATTGCCGCCCTTTCCGCCATTGCCAACTTTGGCGGTTTGGGCGCTTTCGTCTCTGCCGCCGGTGTCTGCGGTCTCCCTTTCGCCGGCTGTGGGGCCGGTGATGCCGGGGGTGGCGACGGTGAGCCGTATTTCGTCTTTGTCTTTGTCGTTTTTGCTCATTTCTTCTCTGCTATTCTTAGTTTTGCGCTGCGGCTGCGGGGGTTGCGTTCCTGCTCGTCGGCATCGGGGATGATGAGTTTGCCCACGGAGCGGTAGGGGGTGGTGATGCGGCCGAAGAAGTCCTGCTCTACCTTGCCCTCGGCGTTGCCCGCCTTGATGTAGTTCTTCACGATGCGGTCTTCGAGCGAGTGGTAGGTGATGACGGAGAGCCGTCCGCCGGGGGCGAGCAGTGCGGTGGCGGCCGAGAGCATCTCGCGCAGGGCGTCCATCTCGTGGTTGACCTCTATGCGCAGGGCCTGGAAGATGCGGGCCATCTCCTTCTTCTCGCGCTCGCGGCGCAGCACGGGGCTGACCGCGTCGGTGAGGTCGCCGGTGGTGAGGATGGGCTTTTGATTGCGGGCCTTGGCGATGGCGGCGGCCAGACGGCGCGAGTCTTTCATCTCGCCGTAGATGTATAGCACGTCGGCGATGCGCTCCTCGGGATAGTCGGCCAAGAGGTCGGCGGCGGTCTGCCCGGCACGCTTGTTCATACGCATGTCGAGCGGAGCGTCGAAGCGGAACGAAAAGCCGCGGTCGGCATCGTCGAGGTGGTGCGACGACACGCCGAGGTCGGCCAGCAGTCCGTCGATATGGTCGACACCGTAGTAGCGCATCCAGTTGCGCAGGTAGCGGAAGTTGCTCCTGACAAACGTAAACCGTGCGTCGCCCTGCGGGGCGTTGCGCTCGGCATCGGCGTCCTGGTCGAAACTGAAGAGGCGGGCGTCCTTGTCCAGCCGGGAGAGTATCTCGCGGGAGTGGCCGCCGCCGCCGAAGGTGACGTCGACGTAGATGCCGCCGGGACGTATGCCGAGCCCGTCGACGCTTTCGCCCAGGAGTACCGGCACGTGGTAGGTGTCTGCTGTCGTGACGGCCGTGGTCTTGCTGTGGTCTGTGCTGCTGGTTGTGCTATTGTTCATCTTGCTGGTTGTCGTTGTCTTGCCGCATGAGGGTCTCGAGGGCCTGTCCGAAGGCGGCGGGGTCGAGGAAGGGCTTTTCGGTGTTCTCCGCACTCCATATCTCGATGGTGTCGCCCATGCCGATAAACTTCACGTCGCGGCTGATGCCGGCAGCCTCCAGGCAGCGGCGGGGCAGGAGTATGCGGCCGCTGGCGTCGATGACGGCCTGCTCGGCGTCTGACACAAACTGGCGGAAGATCTGCTGGTGCTGCGGGTTCCACCGGTTGAGCCGCTGGCGGAGGGTGTCCATCTGGGCGTTCCACACGCTCTCGGGATAGAGCACGATGCAGGGCTGGTACACGTCGCGGCGCATCACCACGCTCTCCTCGCCGGATGCCTGAAGCACCCTGCGGAAGGCGGCGGGGAGAAATACCCTGCCCTTGGCGTCGGTCTTGGCCTCGATGTTTCCGATCAGTCGCATACGTACATTATTTAGCGGATTTGGCTTCAAAGTTACGCAAAATTCCCCACAGTGCGCCACTTTCCCCCACAAAAAATCCCCTTCGCCCCTTTTTCTTGACCCATCTTTTTCTTTCGCCCGTATACGGCGTGTCTCGGCCGCTGAAAAAACTTTTCCGATGAAATGGACCTTTTTCGGCCTCATCGCCCGATGAAACCGCCGAAAATGCCCTTTTTCTGCGGGCACTCATCAAGGGGTGCTTGAGATGCCGGTCGCAATATGCTTGGGATGAAGATAGAGGGTGGGGTAGTGATACCCCGGTGCGCCCGCATCTATCCCCGTCCATCCCCATTTCTATCCGCCATACGGTCCGAATGGCGGTCGTACAAAGGCCTTGTACGGAGACTACAAGGGCTTTGTAGCAACACTACAAGGGCCTTGTAGCGGTCGTACAAGGGCTTTGTAGCGGGAGGAAGCGGGCGGGCGGCGGTACGGGTGTGCATATTTTGGTGTTCAGTAAGATGTCGCAAATGGCGAGTCCCGTAGGGACGACATAATACAGCGTAGGGCCTTGGCCCTACGTTTTACCCCGTATCTCAATCGTTTGCCCCTGTAAGGGGCGCATATTTCAACGTGTCGTACGAATTCTCACGGCACGTTGCATATTTTTATTCGTGAGATTTGTAAAATTCGTGGTTCATTACACCACGGGGAATTGGTTGTTTTAATAACCACGAATTATACTCACGAATTTTGAATTATGCGCCCCTTACAGGGGCATATGGAATGAATCACACGAAAAAACGTAGGGCTCACGCCCTACGCTATAATATGTCGTCCCTACGGGACTCGTTGGTTGCTATAATATGCCGTCCCTACGGGACTTGGTGGTTGCTATAATCTGCCGTCCCTACGGGACTTGGTGGTTGTTATAAACTGCCGTCTCTACGGGACTCGACCTTGGGTTTTCTCCAATCGCGCCTTGCCCTCCCCGGATTTTATTCGTCTTGCCTCTCTTCTCCGTATTGTTCGATTTTTCCTCTATCTTCATTTCTTTTTCGGTTTTGTCTATTTATTTTCATAAAACATTGTTAAAAAAAACAAACGTCAAAAAATACATTAATATATTAAAGTATCTTTGTGGCCGATTGTAGGCATGTATCAAGGCGTGCCGACAGTGGCAAGTTTTCAGGAAACCTGTTTTGTCGCTTGTTTTCCGTCGGGGAAATGGTGGCTGTGTGTTTCGGAAAACAGGAGAGAACTAATGAAAGCAAAACAGAAGGAATAATATCTAAAATGTATATCAATATGAAAATCCAGACACTTCTCGGCGCTGCCCTCATGGCAGGCTGTCTTGCATCTTGCTCGGTAGAGGAGCAGGAGATACCCGCAAGCGAGCAGTATGCGCGTGAGTACTACAAGACCTTCGGTACCAACGGTCCTACCGAAGGCTTCAACGTCGTGGAGCAGAAGAGCGTACACGTCAACAGTACCAAGCCTGCCCATGTACAGATCTTCGCACTGCAGAGCGGCGAATACCGCCTTGCCGCCGACTATCAGAACGTGACCAACCAGACCATCACCTTCGACGGTGTCAAGGGCGACAACTCACCCTTCCTCGTAAGATGCGACGGCGCTATGCTCAGTGCAGAGAACGGCGGTACCGTCAATTACAAAGGTCAGGGCAACAGCAACAGCATGCTGCGCTCGTCGGCCATCAATCCCAGCCAAAGCAGTATCGTGTCGCTGAACACCAACTATACGACGATCACTTGCGCAAGTGGTGACAATACATTCATGTTTCTTTCTGAGAAAAACGGACAGAACAATCCTGGAAATTTCACTGTACCCAACCTGCAATACGTGCCTGTGAAGGCAAACAGTTCCTTCACGATCTATCCCGCTTATTGGAATTCGAAGAAAACGCATACCGTGGGTATCTACTTCTATGATGAGAACGGTATCAACACCATTCCTTTGTACACAGACCATGACGGCGACGAATTGCAGTTCAAACCCGAAAATGGCACTGAGTATGTCACTACGGTCAAGGGTGTCGAAGACTGCTTTGACCTCGGCAGTGCCGGTAAGGCGAAATACTCAGAAAAAGGCGGTTTCAGTTTCCAGGCCAAGGGCTATACGCTGAAGTCCGACCGCACGGTAGTCGCCGGTCTCTATGTGCAGATAGGTGAAAAATATTACTTTTCCGACAAGGACCTGAATGACGATGGCGTAGCCTATTTCGCTTACAAGACCATTAATGCACAGAGTGGTTCAAATGGCTATACCTATTATATGTTTGACGATCCTTCTGACGAGGGTGGCGCAGGCGACCGCGACTTCAATGACCTCGTCTTGTATATCGGACAGGAACTGACCCCCACCTCTCTGGAGTCTATGGGTTGGACCGTGGCCTGTGAGGACCTTGGCGGTACCTACGACTTCGACTTCAACGATATCGTATTCCAGGTATACTACGTTTCCGGCAACGACTGGATTTCCATCATTCCCCTTGCCGCAGGCGGTACGCTGCCCGCATATCTCCAGATACAATTCGATGGTCAATGGTATGACATCTCCCAGGAATGGCATGCACATTTCGGTGCAAAGAGCGACACGTACAACTCTGGTCAGATGATCAATACCTGTTATGACGGCGCAGACTACGAGCGTAAGATTTATCCCATCAAGACAAAAATTGACGGCACGTCTTTCTCAATGGCTACTTATGCAACTACTTCCGGCAAAGCCGGCAATTTGCGCGTGAGGGTACAGCGTGACAAAGAGTGGGTATCTATCAACCTACCGGGCGAAAAAGAGAATCCGCAGGTGCTTGTCCTTCCCCTTGAGTGGCGCTGGCCCAAGGAGTTGGTACGCATCAATAGCATCTATACTAATTTCGGAACGTGGGGTGAAAATTACAGCGAAGGTGCTAACAACAAGTGGGTGAACGGAATCAGTGATGAGGGCAGCCTTACCGAAGATAAGTTCTACAAGCACGTGACATCGCGCGGCAAGGCCTACGAGCCTACATTCGTACAACAATAATCCGAAAGGGAAAAGTCCCGTAGGGGCGTTGCAGAAACGTGGCAAGGAAGTGACGCACACACGCAAAGCCCCGTAGGGATAATCACGGAATATGCGCGCACGCAAAGCCCCGTCGGGGCGACAGATTATAGGGTAGGGCCTCGGCCCTACCTTTTTTGTTGCTACCCAATGGTTTGCCCCTGTAAGGGGCGAATAATTCAATGTGTCGTGCGGGTTGTCACGGCACATTGAATATTTTTATTCGTTAGATTCGTGGTTCATCATACCACGGGGATATTGGTTGTATTAACCACGAATCTCACTCTTACGAATTTTGAATTATGCGCCCCTTACAGGGGCAACGTTTGAGGGTACGATGAGAGATAGGGGTAAACCCCTATCCTATATTATGTCGCCCCTACGGGGCTATGCCTATCCTGCGTTATCCTATCCCGCCATCCCTATGGTTCCATGCTCTCCATTTTCAATGTTTCCATCCTATGAAAAAAACGAATTTTCGGGCAAAAGGGGGAGAAAATAGAAAAAGATATGTTATTTTTGCATTGTGATAGCAGACCCATCCATCGCATGACCGAAATCACCGAGAAAACCATCGATATCGACAATATCCTCCGCTCCAAGATGGGAGCGAAGGCCAAATATGTGCCCGGCGTGCTCACACGTTGGCTCAAACGCATCATACACCAGGACCAGGTGAACAAGTTCATCTGGGACGCGCGGGCCCTCAGCGGCACCGACTGGCTCGAGGAGTGCGTGCGCTACCTGCAGATGGATATCGACGTGGTGGGCCGCGAAAACCTGCCCTCCAAGGACGACGGACGGCTCTATACGTTCGTCTCCAACCATCCGCTCGGCGGACAGGACGGCGTGGCCCTCGGCGCCATTATCGGCCGCCACTACGACGGGCGGTTCCGCTATCTGGTCAACGACCTGCTCATGAATCTTCCCGGCCTTGCCCCCGTGTGCATCGGCATCAACAAGACCGGACGCAACAGCCGCGACTTTCCCCGCATGGTGGAAGCCGGATTCCGCAGCGACAACCACATGCTCATGTTCCCCGCCGGACTCAACAGCCGGCAACAGAAGGACGGCAGCATACACGACATACCGTGGACCAAGACCTTCATCAAGAAGAGCATCGAGTGCCAGCGCGACGTGGTGCCCATCCACTTCAGCGGACGCAACTCGCAGCGGTTCTACCGCATCGCACGGCTGAGCGACCGCTTCCTGCCCTTCAACCTCGCCATGATCTTCCTCGTCGACGAGATGTACCGCAACGTGGGCAAGCACTTCACCGTGCATATCGGCAAGCCCATACCATGGCAGACGTTCGACCGCTCGCGTACCCACGCACAGTGGGCGCAGTACGTGGAAGACCAGGTCTACGCCCTCGCCGCAGAGCAGTAGCCGTGCTGCCACCCCGATATGGAAAAAGAAAAAAAGGAAGAGAGAGACAACCATTCCCGCCCCTACACGACAGACAAGCAATGACGGAGCCGTCCGCAATCACCGGCGCTCCAAGAGACATACATTCATGGAAGAACCCATCATCCCACCCGTCAGCAGAGAATTGCTCATGAGCGAACTGGTGCCCGAGCGCCAGCTCCGCATGACCAACAAGAGCAACAACGAAATCTACATCATCACCGCCCATGACTCGCCCAACGTGATGCGCGAGATAGGACGGTTGCGCGAGATCGCTTTCCGCGAGGCCGGAGGCGGCACGGGCAAGGAGGTGGACATCGACGAGTTTGACACCTGCGAGAACTGCTACAAGCAACTCATCGTGTGGAACCCCGAGGCCCGCGAGATCATCGGCGGCTACCGCTACCTCGTCGGCTCCGACTGGCAGCTCGGGCCTGACGGACAGCCCCGTCTGGCCACCAGCCACATGTTCCACTTCTCGGAGAAATTTCTCACGGAGTACATGCCCTACACCATCGAACTGGGCCGCTCTTTCGTCTCGCTCGAATACCAGAGTTCGCGCATGGGCGCCAAGAGCCTTTTTGCCCTCGACAACCTGTGGGACGGACTGGGAGCCCTCACCGTCATCAAGCCCGGCGTGAAGTATTTCTTCGGCAAGATGACCATGTACCCCTCCTACATCCGCCGCGGCCGCGACATGATACTCTACTTCCTCAAGAAGCATTTCGACGACAAGGAGAACCTCATCATCCCCTTGAAGCCCCTGCATATCGAGACCCCCGTAGAAGAACTGCGTGCCCTCTTCTCAGAGGACGACTTCAAGAGCGACTACCGCATACTCAACCGCGAAATACGCCGCCTGGGGTACAACATCCCCCCGCTCGTCAACGCCTACATGGGCCTCTCGCCCACGATGAAACTCTTCGGCACGGCCATCAACTACGGGTTCGGCGACGTGGAGGAGACCGGCATCCTCATCGCCGTCGACGAGATACTCGAGGAGAAGCGCGTGCGCCACATCGACTCCTACATCAAGGAACACCCCGAGGCGCTCCATATCACCAGCGGAGCGAACAAGGTGATATTCAAGAGCAAGGAAGGGGAGTAGGACGCCAATTTGGATTCGCAAACAACGTGTCCCGTAGGGGAAAACCGCAAACAACGAGTCCCGTAGGGACGACAGATATAGGGTAGGGCCGAAGCCCTACGCTGTGCTATGTCGTCCCTACGGGACTCACGCTTGCAAAACATTCCCCTACGGAACTCGTTGTTTGCGAATATTCCGCGCTCACCGTCGTCTGTCCCCGTCTAAAACAACTCCGTCTGCATGATGTTCCCATCATACGGGTTGCGTCCGAGGTGGTCGTAGGCGAGGCGGGTGGCCATGCGCCCGCGTGAGGTGCGCTTGATGAATCCCTCCATGATGAGGTACGGTTCGTACACCTCCTCTACCGTGCCCGTGTCCTCGCCGATGGCGGTGGCGATGGTGGAGAGGCCGACGGGACCGCCGCGGAACTTGTCGATGATGGTGAGGAGGATCTTGTTGTCGATCTCGTCGAGGCCGTACTGGTCGATGTTGAGGGCGCGCAGCGAGAGCAGGGCGATGGAGGTGTCGATGCGCCCCGTGCCCTTCACCTGGGCGAAGTCGCGCACACGGCGCAGCAGGGCGTTGGCGATACGTGGCGTGCCGCGCGAGCGGCGGGCAATCTCGAGGGCGGCCTCGTCGTCGATGGGCACCTGCATGATGCTGGCCGACCGTTTGAGGATGCGCTTGAGCGTCTCGGGATCGTAGTACTCCAAGTGGAGGTTGATGCCGAAGCGGGCGCGCAGCGGAGCCGTGAGCAGACCGCTGCGGGTGGTGGCCCCGACGAGCGTGAAGGGGTTGAGGTCGATCTGTATCGAGCGGGCCGAAGGACCCTTGTCGATCATGATGTCGATGCGGTAGTCCTCCATGGCCGAGTAGAGGTACTCCTCGACCACGGGCGAGAGACGGTGTATCTCGTCGATGAAGAGCACGTCGCGCGGTTCGAGCGAGGTGAGGATGCCGGCCAGGTCGCCCGGCTTGTCGAGCACCGGTCCGCTGGTGATCTTGAATCCCACGCCCAGTTCGTTGGCGATGATATTGCTCAGTGTCGTCTTGCCCAGTCCGGGAGGGCCGTGCAGGAGCGTGTGGTCGAGCGGTTCGCCGCGGTACTTGGCCGCCTCGACGAACACCTCAAGGTTTTCCACCACCTTCTGCTGTCCGCTGAAGTCGCCGAAGCGCAGCGGGCGGAGGGCGTTCTCAAATTCCTTTTCGGCCGAGGAGACGCGCTCGCTTCTGATGTCGAAATCGTTGTCCATAGTGCAAAAATACGCATTATCCGCGTCCGTGGCAAATTTGGCGCTGCAAAAGTTCCCGGTCTTGGATATTCTTTGTAATTTCGCAGACACATTTTTCCCCCCATTCCGACATGAACGTACAGATGGAAAACTCGTGGCGGCAGCATCTTGCCGGCGAGTTCGACAAACCCTATTTTGCCGCCCTGACCGACTTTGTGCGGGCCGAGTACCGTGCCGGCACGTGCTATCCGCCGGGGCCCGCCATATTCCGTGCCTTCGACCTCTGTCCCTTCGACAAGGTGAAGGTGGTCATCATCGGCCAGGATCCCTACCATGAGGCAGGCCAGGCCCAGGGACTGAGTTTCTCCGTGCCCGACGGCGTGACGTTTCCCCCGTCGCTCGTCAACATCTTCAAGGAGATTGCCCAAGACCTCGGCACGCCCATGCCCGCCAGCGGCGACCTCACACGCTGGGCCCGCCAGGGTGTGCTGCTGCTCAACGCCACGCTCACCGTGCGTGCCCATCAGGCCGCCAGTCACCAGCGTCACGGTTGGGAGACCTTCACCGATGCCGCCATCCGTGCCCTCTCGGCCGGACGCGACCACCTCGTCTTCATCCTTTGGGGCGGCTATGCGCGTTCGAAGGCGTCGCTCATCGATGGCAGCCGCCACCTCATCCTGCAGTCCGTGCATCCCTCGCCCCTGTCGGCCAACCGCGGCGGCTGGTTCGGCAACCACCATTTTTCGCAGTGCAACGCCTATCTCGCAGAGCACGGACAAGAACCCATCGTGTGGTAGACATTTCCCCAATCCCCCATCCCCATTTCCCCATCCCCAATCCCCATTACAAAAAAAATGATAATAGAAGTAGGCGACGTACTCCTTTCCTCCGACATCATCACCGAGCGTTTCTGTTGCGATCTTGATGCCTGCAAGGGCATCTGTTGCGTGGAGGGTGATGCCGGTGCCCCCGTGACCCTCGACGAGATAGCGTCCATAGAAGATACGGTCGACACCGTGTGGGGCGACCTGTCGGCCCAGGCCCAGGCCGTGATCGACCGTCAGGGTGTGGCCTATACCGACCGTGACGGCGACCTTGTGACAAGTATTGTGGGCGGCAAGGACTGCGTGTTCACCTGCTACGAGAACGGCTGCTGTCTGTGCGCCCTCGAGAAAGCTTACCGCGACGGCCGTGCCCAGTTTTGCAAGCCCATCAGTTGCGCCCTCTATCCGATACGCGAAAAGCAGTTTGCCGGCGGCATCACCGCCCTCAACTACAACCGTTGGGATGTGTGCCGCGACGCGGTGAAGAAGGGCCGCGAACTCGACCTTCCCGTCTACCGTTTCCTCCGCGGCCCGCTCGTGCGCCGGTTCGGACAGGAGTGGTACGACGAATTGTGCGGGGTGGCGGAGGAAATGGAGAAAATGAAGGAGTAGGGGGAAATAATGAATGTGACGGGATACACCAGCCCCTGTAAGGGGCGCATATTATAGCGTAGGGGTTTTCCCCTACGCTTTTATTGACACCCAACGAATTGCCCCTGTAAGGGGCGCATAATTCAATGTTATTGAATGGTTGAAATATGCGCCCCTTACAGGGGCAAATGGAATATATCATACGAAAAAACGTAGGGGTAAACCCCTACGCTATAATCTGTCGTCCCTACGGGACTCGTCACTTGCGAAAATCCTGTTGGGGACTCACGCTTGCGGAAATCCTTATATAAACTTGTTATTGTCCCTACGGAATTCGCTCTTGCCGTTTTTCTCACACCTTGCTTTTCCGGTAACTTTGCGGTGACACGCCGACATGTTCCTTGAAAAATTTTCCAAAGAACGACTGGTTGGAGAAGTTCAGTTCCTGGGCAATCTCCTTGATACTCTTGGTGGAGTTGCGCAGCAGCACGCGGCTTTCGAGCACGACGTAGTTGTCGATCCACTCGTTGGGCGTGCGGCGGCTGATCACCTTCACTGTCTCCGAGAGATACTTGGGCGAGATGCACAGGGCGTGGCCGTACCAGCTCACCTTGCGGTGGGTACGGAAATTCTGCTCGACAAGCCGCAGGAAATCGATGAAGATCTTTTCGGCCCGCGTGTGGCGCACCTCGTTGCCGTGGATGACGCGGTAGATGGCGTTGCTCACGTCGTAGATCATCGTGGTGAAGAGCGAGCGCACGGTCTCGCGGCGGAAGTGGTGGGTGGTCTCGTCGACCTTGGCCTTCATCAGACTGTAGTATTTCAGGGTGCTGTCCACCTCCTCGGGGGTGAACTTGTACACCGGGTATTCGCGGGCGAAGAGGAAGAGTTGGGACAGTTCGTGCACGTCCTTGACCATCTCCTCGAAGAAGTCGGGCGACACCAGCAGCACGATGCCCCGGCAGTCGGCGCTGCAGCGCGAGTCGCTCACGGTCTGTCCGTTGCCGATGACAATGACGTCGCCCGGTCCGACGGTCTGTTCCACCGTGTCGACGACGTACTGCACCGTGCCCTCGGTACACATGGCGAAGAGCAGGCACTGTAGGCGGCACGGTTCGACGGGCATGTCGAGTATGGCCGGATTGTCTACCAGTGCAAGGTCGTTGTCGATGTGGCTGAGCGTGTGGCGGCTGAGCATGTCGGCGATGGTGATGTCTCTCATTTTCAGTGTGGTGTTCATCGTAGTAGTATGGTGTCGTTCACGGTGTGCAAAAATACAATATAAAATCGAGAAAAACCGCCCGGCGGGTAGCAAAAAGCGTCATTTGGCGGTGCTATCGCCGTTTTTTTGCGCTACCTTTGCACCCGCAATCATGAAGTACAACACACATACACTGTCCGACGGGCTGCGTGTCATCCACCTGCCGTCGGCTTCGCCCGTGGTCTACTGCGGCTATGCCGTCAATGCCGGTACGCGCGACGAGCGTCCCGGCGAGGAGGGCATGGCCCACTTCTGCGAGCATATCACCTTCAAGGGTACGTCGCGCCGGCGTGCCTGGCACATCCTCAACGCCCTGGAGAGCGTGGGCGGCGACCTCAATGCCTTCACCAACAAGGAAGACACCGTCTACCACGCCGCCGTGCTCAAGGAGCATGTGGCGCGGGCCGTCGACCTGCTCACCGATATCGTGTTTCACAGTACGTATCCGCAGGGTGAGGTGGAGAAAGAAGTGGGAGTGATCTGCGACGAGATAGAAAGTTACAATGACTCGCCGGCCGAACTGGTGTACGACGATTTTGAGAATGTGCTTTTTGCCGGCCATCCGCTCGGCCACAACATACTCGGACGCGAGGAGCAGTTGCGTACCTACGGTCCGGAGCAGGCACGGGCGTTCACCCGGCGGCTCTACCGTCCGGCCAATGCCGTGTTCTTCGCCTACGGCGACGTAGACTTCGACCGCCTTGTGCGTCTGCTGGAGAAGGCTGAGCGCTGCCCCTCCGACGGCATCTCCGTCGAGAGCGTGGCCCGCGAGCGGGCGAAGGCCGTCCTTCCGGCGTACACGCCCGGCGTGCATGTGCGCCACATGGACACCCATCTGGCGCACGTATTGACGGGTGGCCGTGCCTACGATGTGCACGACAGCCGCCGCATGGCCCTCTATCTGCTCAACAATATCCTCGGCGGACCGGGCATGAACGCCCGGCTCAACGTGTCGCTGCGCGAGCGCAACGCCCTGGTGTATACCGTAGAGAGCACGCTGGTGAGTTATTCCGACACGGGCTTGTGGGCCACCTATTTCGGTTGCGACCCCAAGGACGAGCGCCGCTGTCTGCGGCTGGTGCGCCGCGAACTTGACAGAGTGATGTCCGCCCCTCTGACCGACAACCAACTGCGGGCCGCCAAGAAGCAGCTCAAGGGGCAGATCGGCGTGTCGTGCGACTCGCGCGAGTCGTTCGCCCTCGATTTCGCCCGCGGCTATCTGCACTACGGGTGGGAGCGCGATGTCACCTCCCTGCTCTCGCGCATCGATGCCGTCACGGCAGAGGAAGTGCTGCGCGTGGCCCGCGAGACGTTCGACCCCGCCGTCATGACGACCTATACCATACGGTAGAGAGAAGAAAGGTTTTGTGTACACAGGCCTGAAAAATACGGGACAATCATGGTGGATAACATACCACAAGCCCCGTAGGGGCGACATAGTATAGGGTAGGGGCATGCCCCTACCTCAAGCGGCAATCGCAAACATGCCCCTGTAGGGGGCGCATAGTTCAACCTACGTGAAAAATTGAATTATGCGCCCCCTACAGGGGCATCGGTAAATCACAGCCGAAAAACGTAGGGGCAAGCCCCTACGCTATATTGAGGGCACTGAAAAAGTCCCTCATGCCGAATATGCCCCTAAAACGGGGTGCCAA
>CAVFEZ010000026.1:0-24212 GCA_963621665.1 Akkermansia muciniphila
CGCCACGCTCCCAGTGCAGGAGTTTCATCACTTTACGCGTACGTCCGACAAAGATATAGACATCTCCGTTTGTCGGATCCAAACCTACACTTCTCACTTGGCCGCACATGCCATTCACGCCGATTCGCATATCCGTCGGGGTTTGCGACATAACCATCCTATTGTTTTCGTTAATATTGAACATTGCAATTTTTGGCGCAAAGTTCGGAATTGGAAGAAATTGCTACAAGTCGGCTTATTTCGGATGGTTACACCTTATCTCGGATGGTTCCCAACAATAAGCATGTAAAATGAGCAAAGCAAAATGACAAGGGCTGAAAAGATTCTTCTTTTCAGCCCTTGTCATTTTGACTTTTCGGCCGGTCTATATTATACCTTTCTTTCTGAATTGCTTTGCGCCACCATATCAACAAAATATCGATGTATGGAGCAATCATCATTAAGTTCGGGATGAAAAGCCGTCACCAGTTGGTTGCTCTGACGCGCAGCAACGATACGGCCATCGATAGTGGCCAACACTTTGCATCCGTCGCCTACAGAAACGATATAGGGTGCCCGAATAAACGTCATCGGGACATCATGTTGAATGCAGCTTATAGGAGCCTCGACATAGAAACTTCCCAATTGACGTCCATATGCATTTCTACAGACCTCAATATCCATTGTGGAGATACGCTTTCCCGTTTCCCCACGGACAGATTTTGCCAGAAGGATAAGTCCTGCGCATGTTCCGAAAACAGGCAATCCGTTTTCTATATCACTGCGTATAGGATCCAATAAATTCAGGTCCTTCAGCAATTTGAGTTGAACAGTGCTTTCCCCACCCGGAATTATCAATCCATCCTTCTCATGGTTGCCCCAATCTGAATATTGGCGAACCTCGAAAGACTCGACCCCTAGACGGGACAGCATCTGCTCATGCTCAATAAAAGCACCTTGAAGGGCCAGTACAGCAATTTTCATAGATTATTTTCCTCTTTCTGCCATCAGAATCTCGATTTCCTGCTCATTGATTCCGACCATTGCCTCACCCAAATCTTCTGAAAGCTCGGCCAATTTCTTTGCATCCTTATAGTTGGTTACAGCCTGCACTATCGCAGCAGCACGCTTTGCAGGATTACCACTCTTGAAAATTCCAGATCCGACGAATACGCCTTCTGCTCCCAGTTGCATCATAAGAGCGGCATCAGCGGGAGTTGCCACTCCACCGGCAGCAAAATTGACAACGGGAAGTTTTCCGTTAGCATGGACGTACTGCACCAGATCATAAGGCACTTGAAGTTGCTTGGCTGCTTCATAAAGTTCGTCATCTGCCATTGATACCAGTCGGCGTATCTCACTCTGCATCATACGCATATGACGGACAGCCTGAACAACATCACCCGTACCGGGTTCACCTTTTGTACGAATCATTGTGGCACCTTCAGCTATACGGCGAAGTGCTTCGCCCAGGTTTTTGGCACCGCAAACAAACGGTACGTCAAATTTTGTTTTGTCTATGTGGTATACGTCATCAGCAGGAGAAAGCACTTCACTCTCGTCGATGTAATCGATTTCTATAGCCTGGAGGATTTGTGCTTCGGCAAAATGACCGATACGACATTTAGCCATCACAGGGATGGATACCGCCTCCTGTATGCCCTTTATCATTTTCGGATCACTCATACGCGACACACCGCCTGCAGCGCGGATATCAGCAGGAATTCGCTCAAGAGCCATTACTGCACACGCTCCGGCCTGCTCGGCTATACGAGCCTGCTCGGGAGTTGTAACGTCCATTATCACTCCACCTTTCAACATCTGTGCCAAATTGCGGTTGAGAGTTTGTCTGTTTTCGTTCATATCTATTGTGTATTTGATTATTCTATTTTATAGTTTATTGTATCGGGGATCTATTTACACGACCTTGTATCTTATTCTGTAAGAATGCGAAGTTTCGTCCCAATTGGAACCGAGCAGGACAAAACGTCCTATTTGACTCGTGCTTCGGACATGCTTGCCTATACATGGACAGATGTCATAATCGCCGATTTGCACCAAGCGTATTGTATCAGAAACCGTCACCGGCAATCGTTCCACATCGATTCCGTCAGGAAGATGGTCTTTGCCTACAAACTCATACTTGACAGGCATGTCCTCTGCAATCAAATCGTTCATCCTGCATTCTATCGCCTTTTCTTCCTTACGATTCGGCTTGTGGTCGAGAACAAATGTCATTTTGCTCTTTTTCCGCTCTATATGGGCGTTCTTTGAACGCTCACATCCAAACATCTGCATCATTGTTCTATTCAACAAATGTTCGGCCGTATGAGCAGGGGGAAACTCATCTTTATTATGTTCGTTCAGAACAAAATCGTCATCGGAATATGTCATAAATTTATAAATTACGCCACCAAAAGAAGGAACCTCCGTTTCTATGGATGAGGATGTGCCCAACGACAATGTGACCCGTTCACCTGTAAACAGTTCGGTTGCTTGAACATCTTTCCGGGGTATTGAAAGGAAGTCAAAAGCGTGTTGAGGTATACATACATTGCATATAGTTTTGTTCTCGGAATAATTGAGTACCACCAGCAACACCTCATTTCCCGCTTTTCTGATAAAGGCGTATTGCTTGTCTGAAAGATTAGGATTCACATACATTAAATCGAAAAAGGCGCCTTCTGTAAAGGCTTTCTCTGTATGTGCCAGATGCAATATCGTCTTGTATTTTGCCTGCAAGTTTTTCTCGTCGTCTGTCAGGAAAGTTCTATCTACAAAGCCGTGATATAAGGAAGATACTGTCCAATAGTCAAATATAGTTGTTCTTCCGTCACGTCCGCTGAATCCTTCCTCGTCCATACCTTTTTCACCAAACTCCTGCCCGGCATATACCATAAACGGATTGGTGCGCATAAAAACGCTCGTCATCACCGCAGGAAGCGCGCGGAATCCGTTTCCAGCAAAGAAATCACTTGCAATGCGCTGTTCATCGTGGTTCTCCAAGAAATACAGCATGTGGTCATTGATATCATCAACTTGCTGCCATGCATATGTGATATACTCCGTCCGCCCGTTTCCACAAACCACAGAACGCAAGGTATCATACATTCCGACCTTATCGTACAAATAGTCGAAACCTGCATTGACATAATTTCGGTAGAGAGAAGGATTGTATACTTCCGCAATAAACAGCAAATGGGGATAATTCTGCTTCACCTGTCGAATGGCCCATTCCCAAAACTCGACGGGAACCATTTCTGCCATATCGCACCGAAATGCATCAATTCCCTTATTTGCCCAATAAAGCAGAATGTCGACCATTTTCTGCCATGTATCCGGGATAGGATCAAAGTGACAGGACTTGCCACCGGCATCGCAATAATCGACGCCATAATTCAACTTTACTGTTTCATACCAGTCATTCTTGGCCGGATGGTTGTCAAAATGATCATTTCCTGTCGCTTTTGCGGGGAACTCCGCATAAGGGCTGTCCGTTTCCCCCTTCACATCGAATGTCGGCTGAAGAGGCTGGCCAACACAATAATAAAAATTATTGTTGGGAGAGAAACCCATATTCACATCGTCGTCTTCTCCTAAATCAACCACATCCGCCGGTTTGACAACAGAGTGATACTGACGGGCAACATGATTGGGAACAAAGTCAATTACCATCTTCAGACCTGCTGCATGAGTACGCTCAACCAAAGCATCGAATTCCTCCATTCGATGCTCTACATGCGTAGACAAATCAGGATCTACATCATAGTAGTCGGTAATAGCGTATGGAGATCCCGCCTTTCCCTTAACGACTAAAGGGTGTTGGGAAGGCACACCATACTCTTCATAATTCGTACATGAAGCATGACGGATTATACCAGTGTACCAAATATGCGTAATTCCGAAATCCTTGATCTGCCCCAAGATTTCGGAATCGAAGAAATCCATCTTTCCACAACCATTCTCTGCAACAGAGCCCCGCTTTTTACGAACGAGACTCTTGTTGCCGAACAGGCGTGTAAAGACTTGATATATGATTATCTTATCTTTTGTCATTACGCCAAGCCATGAGCATTAACGTTTTTACAAATTCTTCCAATCATACCTTGAAGCGCTTTTCCGGGACCACATTCCGTGAAATCATCGGCTCCTGCTTCCACCATATTTTGAACACATGATGTCCAACGGACGCTACTTGTAAGTTGTGCAATCAGATTGGCCTTGATTTCATCCGGATTGACATGCGCCATTCCATCAACATTCTGGTAGACGGGACATACAGGAACTGCAAATGCAGTTTCTTCGATAGCCTTCTCAAGTTCGTCCTTTGCAGGCTGCATAAGAGGAGAATGGAATGCACCGCCCACTTTCAGAGGAAGCGCACGCTTTGCACCTGCTGCCTTCAATTTTTCGCATGCTGCATTTATCGCCTCTACATTACCACTTATGACCAACTGGCCAGGGCAATTGTAATTAGCAGGTACCACAATAGCATCCTCAGTACTTACCTCTGCACAGATATTCTCAATGGTATCATCGGGTAAGCCTATTACTGCAGCCATGGTTCCGGGCGCAGCTTCACAAGCTTTCTGCATGGCAAGGGCACGTGCATACACCAATCGCAAACCATCTTCGAAGCTCAAGGCACCTGCAGCCACCAAAGCGGAGAATTCGCCCAAAGAATGACCGGCTACCATTGCAGGCGCGAAATCATCCAAACAAAGTGCAGATATTACACTATGCAGGAATACAGCAGGCTGGGTCACTTTCGTTTGTTTGAGTTCCTCGTCAGTACCCTCAAACATGATGTCGGTAATATGGAAGCCAAGAATGTCATTGGCTTTCTCAAACAGTGATTTTGCTTTGTCGTTATTGTCGTACAAGTCTTTTCCCATTCCTACGAATTGAGAACCTTGACCAGGGAATACAAATGCATTCATTTATCTTTAAGATTTTATGATTGATATTACTTTTGCAAAGTTAAACATTTCTTTTGATGTACGCAAATCGCCACAATTTGATTGAAGACCGGTCCTGTAAATTACCATCGCTTAAACTTCGAGAAATTTCCGTTTTGCATTTTTGCGGTTCCTTTTCAGACCAACCACCCTTGGGCCACTTTTTACGTTGTCTCTCATTTTCCAGCAAACGGGCGCACTCCCAACTGCCAAAAGGCGATGGCGGAAGCGGCAGCTACATTTAAGGAATCAACGCCATAATGCATCGGGATGCGGACAACATAGTCTGCTGCGCGTATGGTTTCCTTAGGCAAGCCGTCACCCTCTGTGCCCATTATGACAGCCAATCGCGGTTCTTCGACAAGCAGCGGAGAGTCAATGGGAATAGAGTTATCCGTCAGAGCCATGGCAACCGTTTTGAATCCAAATTCATGCAAGTCCCTCAAATCACAGTCAATCCAAGTCCATGGAACAAGAAATACGCTACCCATAGAAACCCGGACGGCCCGTCTGTTCAGCGGATCACAAGAATTGCGTGTCAGCAATACAGCACCCATGCCCAGTGCTGCGGCCGACCGGAAGATAGCACCGATATTTGTCGTATCGACAACTCCGTCAATGACCACAATGCGCCGTGCCTTGGCACACACGTCCTTTACGGAAGGAAGATTGGGTCGAAGCATTGCGCAAAGCACACCCCTTGTCAGCGTATAACCGGTCAAGGCGCACAATACATCACGCGCCCCGGTATAGACCGGAACCTCCGCACCGCACATCTGTATGATGTCTGAAGCATCACCCTTGATATGCCTTTCCTCACACAACAACGAAACTGAAGTATATCCGGCATTCAATGCGACTCGTATTACCTTAGGACTTTCAGCAACAAAAATGCCAGCCTCTGTTTCCTTGTACTGCCTCAGTTGAGCATCCGTCAGTTTACGAAAAACATCCAATCTGGAATCCGATACAGAATCGACTTTTATTATCTGCATGATAAATGAAAAAAAGACGATGACCTTTTCAGGGGCCATCGTCACCTTAAAATTCTATTATCTTATTCTGTCCGCTGAGCGAACAAGTTTTTCATCATGATTTACCCCCTGCCTTGCCATCAATAGGAATATCCCTGAAAGAAGGGGTAAACAGACGCCGAAAGAAACGGCAAAGTGGGTATTCGGAATCTCCCGATACGGAACAAAAACGAAATATAGCACATACCATACCAACACCAAAAATACGCCTAAAAGACACATTTTGCTCTGTAAGGGTCTATTGTTGTAGGCAAAAATTGCATATATTTCTATCGGACACAATATCAGCAGCGTTGCGAACAAAGGCCACACATTGAAATCGCGACACCCACCGTTAGACACCCATAAATTGAAAATTGTTACGTTTTCGCCCATAACATCCGGAACATACCTCCCGACCGGGAGGCACAGACAGACAATTACGGAAATCAACGAAAACAAAAGAAACAGTGTCTGCTTTCTCTGCAACATACCGTACTACTCTTGCGTCTCAACATTGGCAACATTTTCTTTTGCCGGATCACGATAGTATACATTGCCGTCAACAAACTCCTGCGTTGCCAACAAAGTCGGTTTGGGGAGTTTTTCGTAATAGCGGGAAATTTCTATTTGCTCACGGTTTTCAAATACCTCTTCAAGAGAATCATTGTAAGAGGCGAACTCCGCCAATTTCTTGTTGAGATCCTGCTTTATCTCCACTGCTATTTGGTTGGCACGCTTAGAAATGATTGCTACACTTTCGTAAATGTTGCCTGTGCCCTCACACAAATCCATGATATTGCGTGTGACAGTGTTTACAGGAGCTTTTGATTTCTTGTAATCCATGAAGTATAATTAATTTTTAGTGATTTCTTTACATTTCCCGATATATTTTTCGGCCGTAGCCTTATTCTTGGAATCGGGATATTCATTGATAAAACCATAGCACTCATCTTCTGCATCCTGATAGCGCTCCAGTTTCTTTTCTTCCACACTTTGCTGGGCAAGTTCATACTTGCTTTTCATCACCAACAATGCGAATTTTTCTCTCAAGTTCGTAAAAGGATATTCCTTGAGTGCATTTTGCGATGTGATGATACAAGCCTCATAGTTGTTCCCCCCATAGGTACAATTGCCGAAATACTGGCCGAGATTGTAATAAAGTTGTGCGGAATGCAATTCCTTCTGCACGAGTTTGTCTTGCAATTCAAACAAACGCTGCTGGGCAACATCCTTGTACTTCGCATCCGGGAAGACATCAAGATATTCTTGGAAGGCAGCGATTGCCGAAATGGTTTCAGACTGGTCTAGACGCGGTTCAGGAGTACACATGTACAAACTTTGCCCCACATAGAACTTTGCCATTTCAGCATAATCACCTTTGGGATAACTCGAATAGTATTTTTTGAAGGCAGCTGCAGCGCCTTCATAGTCCTTGCTGCAATACTCCGCCATGGCAAGCATATACAGGCATTCTTGTCCGTTGTCGCTTCCCTTCTGTACCAATATCAAGTCCTGCAACAATGTAGATGCACGTACGTATTTGCCGCGGGCAAAACATTCCTTTGCATATTCATACTTAAAGGCATTGTCAGTTGTCTTGTATACCTTGTTGAATTCAGTAGCACAACTCGACAACAATAATGCCGAAAATATGACAGTTGCGGTGTATTTCTTCATAATCCAATTCGATTTGGATTGCAAAAGTAAACAATCTTCATTGATTCACAAAGCATTTCAACCGATTTTAGCAAAAAATTAGGTTTGTTTTGGCGCATTATAGACTTTTTACTACTTTTGCGTTTTACGGATTGCGACATATATAGACGTATGGATTTTAAGTTGGTTTCGAAATATTCGCCCACCGGCGACCAGCCTGACGCGATAAGACAATTGACAGAAGGTATCACTGACGGTGCTCCCGCGCAAGTATTGATGGGAGTGACCGGTTCCGGTAAAACATTCACCATGGCCAACGTCATCGCCAACATAGGCCGCCCCACCCTAATTCTCAGCCACAACAAGACTTTGGCCGCCCAGCTGTATGAGGAGATGAAAAGTTTTTTTCCTCAGAATGCCGTAGAATACTACGTTTCGTATTACGATTATTATCAGCCGGAAGCATACTTGCCTTCAACCGATACTTACATTGAGAAAGACCTTGCCATCAATGAAGAGATTGACAAGCTGCGTTTGGCTGCTGTCAGCGCATTGCTGTCGGGAAGAAACGATGTCATTGTCGTGTCATCCGTTTCTTGCATCTATGGTATGGGAGGACCATCGGCCATGTCAAGTAGCATTATCCACATCAAGAAAGGGCAAACCGTCAGCCGGAATGTGTTACTTCGAAAACTTGTAGATGCTCTCTACGTCAGGAACGACGCTGACCTTACCCGCGGAACTTTTCGGGTAAAAGGTGACACGGCAGACATATTTATGGCCTACAGCGACAATATTCTCCGTATCACCTGGTGGGATGACGAGATTGAGAGTATAGAGGAACTTGACAACGTCACCTTCCACAAGTTACAATCGTTCGACGACTATCAGATATACCCAGCCAACCTGTTTGTCACAACAAAAGAGCAGACGACTCAAGCAATACGCCTCATACAGGACGACCTTACCCGTCAAATCGATTATTTCAACGACTTAGGAGATTCCATCCGCGCTCAAAGAATAAAAGAACGCGTTGAGTACGACATGGAAATGATCAAGGAGTTGGGGCATTGTAGCGGCATTGAGAACTATTCCAGATATTTTGACGGGCGGCAACCGGGACAACGCCCATATTGTCTATTGGATTTCTTTCCGAAAGACTACCTTATGTTTATTGACGAAAGTCATGTGAGCGTTCCGCAGATAAGTGCCATGTACGGTGGTGACAGGGCACGGAAGCAAAATCTCGTAGAATATGGATTCCGTCTACCGGCCGCATTTGACAACCGTCCTTTGCGCTTCGAAGAATTCATGGAGATGGTCAATCAAGTGGTCTATGTATCAGCGACACCTGCAGAATTCGAACTGAACGAGGCCGACGGCGTAATCATCGAACAAGTCATCAGACCGACGGGCCTGCTCGACCCCATCATTGAAATCCGTCCGACAGAGAACCAAATTGACGATTTGATGGAAGAAATCGTGAAAAGATGCGAACGCGACGAGCGAGTTTTGGTGACCACCCTTACAAAACGGATGGCAGAAGAACTGACTGAATACCTGCTCAACAGTGAGATAAGAGCCAACTACATACACAGTGACATTGCGACCCTTGACCGCGTGAAGATAATGAATGACCTGAGAACCGGCATTTTCGATGTTCTGGTGGGTGTCAACCTTCTCCGCGAGGGCCTCGATTTACCCGAAGTTTCACTGGTGGCCATACTGGATGCCGACAAAGAAGGCTTTCTGCGGAGCCACAGGTCGCTCACCCAGACTGTCGGACGAGCAGCACGAAACGTCAATGGTACTGTTATCATGTATGCCGACAGTATCACCGAAAGCATGCAGAAGACCATTGACGAAACAGCACGCCGCAGATGCATACAATTGAAATACAACGAGGAGCACCACATTCAGCCTCGCCAAGTCGTAAAAGAAATCAAGGACACCCTACCGACAACTGACAACAGCCACCCGACTGCCGCTATACAAATGCCGGTCAAGGATAGTACAACCCACACAAATGCCGGAAATTATCGTCCATACACAGAATTGCCAACAGACGCCATTGCAGCAGAACCCTCACCCAGCTATTCGAGCATATCTGACATCGAAAAGCAAATAGAAGAAACAACACGCAAGATGAAAGAGTCGGCAAAGTCACTTGACTTTATTCAAGCCGCACAATACCGTGATGAAATAGAGCGTCTACAAAACCTGTTGACCGAAAAATAGATATTTGGCAAAACGACTTGACAATCAGTACAATTCAAATTTTCGTTCAACAACAGATGTTCTTTCCTCCGTTCTCTATAACATCATTCATATCAGTGTTGACTCATTATTTATAGGTATTTTTGAAGTTAGCCTGACCATCCATTGGCCAAATACATTATTTATTAGTAATTTTGTATACTGTATACAAAACACTATCATGGAGAAAGGGCGGCAAGGATGCTTTTCATCCGCACATTCACATCCATAGAATACAATAATCCGACATGAATTTATCCGAGCTGAAAACAGGAGAACGCGGTGTCATCGTTAAGGTTACTGGACACGGAGGATTCCGCAAACGCATTGTTGAGATGGGGTTCATCAAAGGCAAGGTAGTAGACGTACTGCAAAACGCACCATTGCAAGATCCCGTCAAATATAGGATCATGGGATATGAGGTTTCCCTCAGACGCTCTGAGGCCGGAATGATTGAGATCATCTCCGAAGAAGAAGCCAAAAACATAGAAAAAAGCGAACTTCCGCAAGACGGTCGTGTATTGGACAACTGCGAGGACAACAACATACTTTCTGACGTTCAAATGCGTGATGCAGCCATGAAGAAACGGCGCACCATCAATGTCGCATTGATCGGAAATCCCAATTGCGGAAAGACATCACTCTTCAATTTCGCTTCGGGAGCACATGAGCGGGTCGGCAACTACTCAGGTGTGACTGTCGATGCCAAAGAGGGACATGCGTCATTCGAGGGATATGAATTCAATCTGATTGACCTTCCCGGAACCTACTCCCTTTCGGCCTATTCTCCAGAAGAACTGTATGTCCGCAAACACATCATCGAAAAGACTCCGGATATCATCATCAACGTCATAGACGCCAGCAACCTGGAACGCAATCTCTACCTGACAACCCAACTCATAGACATGCATCTCCGTATGGTCTGCGCCCTGAACATGTTCGATGAAACCGAAGAAAGAGGGGACACAATCGATTATGTCCGCTTGGGACAACTGTTCGGTGTGCCGATGGTTCCAACAACATTCACGACCGGACGGGGAGTAGAAATGTTGTTCCATATCATCATCAACATGTACGAAGGTCTGGATTTCATCGATGACAAAGGAAACCTCGCCCCCGATGTCGCCGAAGACATACACAAATGGCATACCCAATACGAAAAGAATGACAAGACTGAGCATGAGGAAGACTTCGCCCAGGGCGTAAAACCCAAAAACAATGTATTCCGCCATATACACATCAATCATGGTCCATACATAGAAAGCGGCATCAAGAAAATACAGGAAGAACTGAAAAAGAAGGAAGATATCCGCCACAGATACTCCACCCGTTTCCTGGCCATCAAATTGTTGGAAAAGGATGCGGATATCGAAAAACTGATAGAAAAGGAATTCCCCAACGGAAAGGAAATCATCGCTGTACGCGACCATGCCATAGCCGACCTCAAAGAGTACACAAATGAGGAAAGTGAAACGGCCATCATGGATGCAAAATACGGATTTATACACGGAGCGCTGAAAGAGGCCGGCTACGAAACAGGCACCAAGAAAGACACCTACCACACGACTCATCTTATAGATAGTGTCATCACCAACAAATATGCCGGGTTCCCTATTTTCATATTGCTCATATGGGCAATGTTTGAGGCTACATTTTCTTTGGGTCAGTACCCGATGGACTGGATTGAAGCCAGCGTATCATGGTTCGGCCAATTTGTCAGCGAAAATATGCCAGACGGTCCACTCAAGGACTTGCTGGCCGACGGTATCATCGGCGGCGTCGGTGCAGTCATCGTATTTCTCCCCCAGATTCTGATTCTGTATTTCTTCATATCATATATGGAAGACTGCGGCTATATGTCGCGGGCTGCATTTATCATGGACCGTCTGATGCACAAGATGGGGCTACACGGCAAATCATTCATACCTCTGATTATGGGATTCGGCTGCAATGTTCCCGCCATCATGGCTACACGCACCATAGAAAGCAAGCGAAGCCGGTTTATCACCATGCTCATACTTCCGCTGATGAGCTGCTCCGCCCGTTTCCCCATATACATTATGATTATCGGTACCATGTTCGCCGCCCAATACCGGTCAACTATCATGTTGTCGCTCTATCTGACAGGTATTGCACTTGCAGTTGTACTGAGCAGAATATTCAGCAAGACGCTGTTCAAAGGAGAAGACACCCCATTTGTAATGGAACTTCCGCCCTACCGGTTTCCGACAAGCAAAGCCATACTGCGCCACACATGGGAAAAAGGCAAACAGTATCTGAAGAAAATGGGAGGTGTGATACTTGTAGCAAGCGTAATAGTATGGGCGCTGGGATATTTCCCGCACAATACAGAACTTGACAAGCAACAACAACAGGAACAAAGTTACATAGGAAGAATAGGCAAAGCCATCGAACCGGTATTCCGTCCACAAGGTTTTGACTGGAAACTCGATGTCAGCCTGGTCTCCGGAATCGGTGCGAAGGAGATTGTCGCATCAACAATCGGCGTACTCTACTCCGATGATGAAAGCGTAGCCGACGACTCCGCATCCGACAACGCCACAAAATACACAGTATTGCGGGCACAGATGGAGAACGACGGCATCACACCGCTTGTGGCATACTGCTACCTTCTCTTTGTTCTTATCTATTTCCCTTGCATCGCAACCGTCGCCGCTATAAAGGGGGAAACAGGATCATGGAAGTGGGCCATCTTCTCCGCCTGCTATACCACGGCATTGGCTTGGTTTGTTTCAATGATCGCCTACCAAATAGGAAGTCTGCTATAAATCCGTTTATGAGACGAATGCATTTTCTGTATATCCTCACATTGATACTCACCATATCTGTCTCGCACCCAACAACCAGTGCCCAGACACCTGTGGCCAACCGCGTACGTGCTTCTGCAGCCAATCTGCCCGCCAATAGCCGGATAGTTGCCAAATATACGGACAACAAACGGCATTGCCTGTACTACTGTGTCAACGGGAGAATCTACCGATATGATGTCATCACCGACAAAAACCACGAAATCTGCTTTTCAAACAAAGCATACAGAAATATCAACAACACATTTCTGTCTACAGACAGCCACTACATATTCGTAGACATCGATTTGGGGCAAAGACATGGTAACGAACCGGGAACAACCCATGAACTGTGGCGGATAGACACATTCACCAACAGGTATACGAGAATAGGCAGCGGATACAAGATATCCCGACATAAAGACAGTCTGGTCATCACCGCATTCTCACGATGCTGCAATCCCAACGATCCGGTCACCAGACAAAAATGGATGGTACGCGACCACTATTACTATCTTGAGGACGGGAAGACAATCTATGCTAAGGAGGAGTACCAGTACCGCCCTTGACAACAAAAAAACGAATATCGACTCCAAAATCAACGAGAACATCAATATAAATAATGGATAACAAACAACGAACCCTTGAATTGGGCACACGCCCGATAGGTAAATTGCTTCTGCAGTATGCCTTGCCCGCCATTGTGGCGATGACAGCATCGTCATTGTACAACACCATTGACAGCATCTTCATCGGACAAGGCGTAGGACCGTTGGCCATCAGTGGATTGGCCATCACGTTTCCTTTGATGAACCTTTCGGCTGCCTTCGGCGCTGGCGTAGGTATCGGTGCCGCAACATGCATATCTGTCAAATTGGGACAGAAAGACTATAAGTTGGCCGAGAAGATATTCGGAAACAACGTCATGCTGAACCTTATCATTGGCATTGCCTTCAGTATTGTAGCCTTGACTTTTCTCAACCCCATTCTGAAATTTTTCGGTGCGAGTGACAACACTCTTCCGTATGCCAGGGAGTATATGCTCGTCATTCTGTCGGGCAACGTGATTTCCCAAATGTTTTTTGGATTGAACGCTGTCCTTCGGGCAGCCAGCAAGCCCCGACAAGCGATGATGGCCACAATCCTCACGGTCATCCTCAACGTCATCCTGGCGCCGATTTTCATTTGGGGACTGAACATGGGCATACAAGGGGCGGCGTGGGCTACGGTCATTTCACAAGCTACCGCTCTTGTCTGGCAATGCAGACTGTTTTCAAACCCCAACGAGATACTCCACTTCAAGCGCGGCATATACCGCCCCAATACAACCATTGTGAAAAACATCCTTGGCATAGGCATGTCCCCATTCGCCATGAATGTCTGCGCATGTGTCGTTGTCATCTTCATCAATACAGGACTGGCCAGATACGGCGGAGACTTGGCAGTCGGCGCATACGGCATTGCCAACAAGGTCGCCTTCATGTTTATCATGATCAATATGGGACTCAATCAGGGAATGTTGCCTATTGCCGGCTACAATTACGGGGCCCAGCAATACGACCGACTCATACGCGTCCTGAAATATGCGGCCATTGCCGGAACCTGCATTACAAGTACCGGATTTCTGGTAGCCCACATTTGGCCCTACGAGTGCGCAAGGCTCTTTACGACAGACGCCCACCTCATACAGATTTCCATGCGCGCCATAAAGATCAACATGCTGGCCTTCCCTCTTGTTGGCTACCAAATGGTAGTGACGAGTTTCTTCCAAAGCATAGGAAAAGCCAAAATCAGCATGTTTCTCTCCCTGTCACGCCAGATGTTATTCCTGCTTCCCTTGCTTATCGTCCTGCCTCATTTCTTTCAGGTCGATGGAGTCTGGATGTCATTGCCTTTGGCCGACACCACGGCATCTCTGGTTGCAGCGACCATGATGACTGTATACATGAAAAAATTCAAAAGACAAAGTAATGGCGGACACTGAATTCCGTTACCCTAACAATATCAACAATATGGAAAACAACAAAAAAATCATCATATGTGTAGGTCGCCAGCTTGGAAGCGGCGGACACATCATTGCAAAAAAACTGGCACAGGAGTTCGGTTGCAAATTTTACGACCGGGAACTGCTCAACCTTGCAGCACGCGAAAGTGGGTTCAATGAAAAGTTCTTTGAACAAAACGACGAGAAAAAAGGGTTCTTCAAGTCCATGTTCCACATTCACGTTCCTCTGGTACCTGACAATAATTTCTACAACAACAAGCTCTCGCAGGAGAGTCTGTTCCAAATACAAAGCGACGCCATACGCAAGGCGGCCGAAACAGAATCATGTGTATTCGTTGGCCGCTGCGCCGACTACATTCTCCGGGATATGGACAATATGGTCAGCGTCTTCATCACTTCAGACATGGAAGAACGGATTGCAGAAATCCGGCGCCGGCATTCCTGTACGGAGGAGGAAGCCGAAAAGATCATCGAAACCCAAGAAGACAACCGGTCCTCGTATTACAATTATTACACCGGAAAGACATGGGGCCACTCGGCTTCCTACGACCTGTGCATCAACTCTTCACTGCTCGGATTGGAGGAAACCGTAAAATACATTTCGGCATACATACGCTCGGCACTTGCAATCAAAGGATAATCCATGAAGAGAATTGGCATTATCAGCGATACCCATGCCTACTGGGATGACAAATATCTGACATATTTCGAACCCTGCGACGAGATATGGCACGCCGGAGACATTGGCTCCATGGAAATTGCAGAACGCTTGGCCGCCTTCCGACCATTCCGTGCCGTATACGGGAACTGCGACGGAGGCGACCTGCGACTCATGTACCGGGAAACCATACGTTTCAAGTGCGAAGATGTGGAAGTGCTCATGAAACATATCGGCGGCTACCCCGGACGCTACGACCATAGCATCCAGAGCAAGATTCTGAAGTCCCCGCCCCAACTTTTCATCAGCGGACACTCCCACATACTGAAAATCAAATACGACCAGTCACTCCATCTTCTCCATATCAATCCCGGAGCAGCAGGACTGCAAGGGTGGCACAAAGAGCGCACCCTTGTTCGGCTGACCATAGACGGCAACAGATTTACAGACTGCGAAGTCATCTCTTTGTCCGATCCAAGAAAGGGCTACGTAGGATAATTCACATTCTACAATAGTATTCAGCCCCGAATACCGCAGTATTCGGACTTGAGCACTGCAGTATTCGGACTCAAACACTATAGTATTCGGCCTTGAATACTGGAGTATTCGGCCTTGAATACTCCAGTACGCAAGCCCGAATACTGATTTACAGCAAAACATACCGCTTTATGCTCCCGAATACCAACATAATTTGTTTCTTTATCTACGTACCCATATCGAGGGCAAAATAGGCAATGCAAAAAAATATCAATATTTTCGACACCTCGTTTTTTTGCATTAACTTTGCATATACATAACATACAATAGCATAGCAGAACAAATACAAAAAAATGAGAACGGATTTGAAAAAGAAGTACCTCATACCTGCAGGAGGATGCCTTCTTGTAATAATAGCCATCGCTTACTATTATTTTTTCTCAGCACTTACTTCATCGACAACGACAAAATACGTCTACATCGACAATGACGACACCATAGACTCCGTCATGACCAAAGTGTCATCCATCGCCAACAGCCATGCATTGAAAGGCTTCAAGACGCTTGTCAGACACAGCAAATACGCAGACAACGTCCGCACCGGACGCTACGCTATAAAGCCAGGCGAAGGCGCTTTCGTCACATTCCGCCACCTGAAGAACGGCCTGCAGTCCCCGGTCAATGTCACTATTCCTTCCGTACGTACTATGGACAGACTGGCTGCCGAACTGTCAAAGAAACTCATGCTCGACAGTACGGAAATATACAAGGCACTAACCGACGAGAACATATGCAAAAAGATGGGGTACGACACCACCACCATTGCCTGTCTTTTCATACCCAACACCTATGACCTCTATTGGAACACAAGCATTGAGAAACTGCTTGAACGCATGAAAAAGGAATACGGGCGTTTTTGGGACGGCAAGCGCACAAAGCAAGCCGAAGAACTTCATCTCACTCCAAACGAGATAACCACCTTGGCCAGTATCGTCGACGAGGAAACGGCCAATGATGCAGAAAAACCAATGATAGCCGGGATGTACTACAACCGGTTGATGCTGCGCAACGCCGAATACCCTGACGGCATGCCGCTGCAGGCCGACCCTACTATCAAATATGCATGGAAACGTTTCGACCTGCGACGCATATACAACAATTTGCTGGACATCAAAAGTCCATACAACACCTACCGCAACCCAGGACTTCCCCCCGGACCTATACGCATACCTTCAGTGGCCGGCATTGATGCCGTACTCCATCTCGTACACCACGATTACCTCTATATGTGCGCAAAAGAAGACTTCAGTGGCACACACAATTTTGCAAGAACCTACAAGGAGCACCTTGAAAACGCCAAACGCTATAGCAAGGCACTCAATGAGCGGGGTATCAAGTGACAGCAGTGACGAGAAGACAATGTGCGTACCATTACATTTTTTTAGGGAAACGCGCACCATATTGTCACAAGAAAGCACTATCTTTGTAGCAGAAATGCAATACCCCGAAAAATAGAACTATGGCACAAAATATATTCAAGGGGCTGGGTATAGCCCTCATCACCCCGTTCCAGACAGACGGAAGTGTCGACTTTGCCGCCCTGAAACGATTGGTGGAGTACCAACTGCAACACGGGGCAGATTTTCTCTGCATACTTGCCACGACAGGCGAAACGCCTTGTCTGACCAAAGAGGAGAAACAAGAAATCAAGAACACGGTCGTTGAGACCAACAAGGGAAGAGTACCCATCCTTATGGGTTGCGGAGGCAACAACACCGCTGCCGTTGTTGAAGAGATAAAAACTACTGACTGGAAAGGCATCAACGGCATACTCAGTGTCTGTCCATACTACAACAAACCTTCACAAGAAGGTCTGTACCAGCACTTCAAAACCATAGCAAGCGCAAGTCCGCTTCCCATCGTCCTCTACAACGTACCCGGAAGAACTGGCATCAATCTCCAGGCAGCAACGACACTCCGCTTGGCCAATGACTGTGAGAACATTATCGGTATCAAGGAAGCAGCAGGAAGCCTTGAGCAAGTAGACGAAATCATCAAGGGAAAACCCGACCGTTTCGATGTCATCAGCGGTGACGATGCACTCACCTTCTCTATGGTCGCCAGTGGTGCGGCCGGTGTCATCTCCGTCATTGGCAATGCTCTGCCAAAGGAATTTTCACGCATGATACGATTGGAGTTCCATGGCGAGTATGAAGCTGCCCGAAAAATACACCATAGTTTTACAGAACTATACTCACTATTGTTCGTCGATGGCAATCCGGCTGGTGTCAAGGCGTTGCTGCATGAGATGGGCTTCATCGAAAATGTGCTGAGACTGCCGCTCGTCCCGACACGCATCACAACAGTCGAAAGAATTGCGGCAATACTCAAAGATCTGAAAATATAAGACGCCCCCGTGCAAGCCTGTTGCAAAGTGAAAAGAAAAAATATTATTCCAGCATTGCTTGCCGTCAGCATTATTATACTGGCGGCAAGCAATCTTTTTAACGGGCCTGTACGTATACCATTGTCAAAGACCATCTCTATACTTTGCGGGGAAGACTGCGGAAATGCAGTCTGGAGATTCATCGTTCTCGAATCACGCTTGCCGCAGACTGTGACCGCTATGCTGTGTGGAGCTGCCTTGGGCATATGCGGTCTACTGCTCCAAACAGTATTCCGCAATCCGCTGGCCGACCCGTCAATTCTCGGCATCAGCAGCGGAGCTGCCTTAGGAGCTGCCCTCATTACACTCACCTTTGGCAGTAGCACACTTCTGGTCGGGCTGACCGTCTTCGGACAAATGGCCGGAACAGTTGCAGCAGCGTTCATCGGAGCCATGTCAGTGGCAGCACTCGTACTTTCATTGGCCACAAAGATCAAAAGCCACGTTCTCGTTCTGATTGTAGGTATCATGGCCGGATACCTCACATCATCTGCCATCACAATTCTCTCTTTCTTTTCCTCGGAGGAGGGCATCAGAAACTATACATTTTGGGGAATGGGCAGCTACTCAGGCGTAGCCCTTCATCAGTGTCCTCTGTTTGCCGCACTTGTCGGTACAGGCATCATCGCAGCCGTCTTGATCACCAAACCGCTTGGAGTCATACTTTTGGGGGAGACCTACGCAGAAAGCCTCGGCATCAACACCCAAAGACTCCGCAACACCATTTTGACCATTGTCGGTTTCCTTTCGGCGACAACAACCGCCTTCTGCGGTCCTGTGTCCTTCATAGGTCTTGCCGTACCACACCTGACAAGAATGCTTCTCCGTACCGACGACTACCGACAGCTATTTCCGTGTACACTCCTCATGGGAAGTGCCGTATCACTGATGTGCAATTTTGTCTGCAACTTGCCCCAAACCGGATTTACACTTCCGCTGAATGCCGTCACACCCTTGATCGGTGCTCCGGTAGTGCTGTACATCATTATTCGCAGAAGACGCCAGCAAATCGAGTAGGAGGAAAACGAAGTAGTTTCTTCCGACTTTCGTTCTCCGACCTCTCACACCACCGTACGTGCCGTTCGGCATACGGCGGTTACTATTTTGGGTATCATTCGAAATATTCCCCCATTAAAGTGGCATACCCTGTCTTGCGCAGATTGTCATTACTGATTGCCCTGTGCAGGATTGGGCTATCAGCCGTTCGCCAATAGCTCTTGCGAGTGTTACCCCATTCATAAGCTTGATGCTACTGGACTTTGATTTGGTTAGCAATCTCATCCATGGTCGTATGCCTGTATGAAGTTTCTGTTCGTTAGGCCAGATGTTAGACAATACTCATACCGAGTGTACCTAACAAGGGGTCTTGCATTTTATGCAAGACCCCTACATCATATTATATGCGTCAACGCATTTCTCCGGACGCACAAGCCACTCATTTCCAATCACTCCTTGGTCACTGACGCTCCGACTATTTCTGCGGCACGCTTCAAAGCGATATTGATATGGCTACAAATATTTTCCTCACCAACAAGATCATTGAATCCAGCTTTTGTCAAAGCATTGTTGACCTGGTCGCTGACGCCCGACAAGACGATTTGTATATTGTCTTTCTGACTCATGATACAAAGGTTTGTGAGGTTGTGTATACCCGTAGAGTCAACAAACGGAACCTTTCTCATTCTGATGATACGTACCAATGGACGGTCACCGAAGGCAGCCATCACCTCCTCAAATTTGTTTCCTGCGCCGAAGAAATACGGTCCGTTGATCTCGTATACCTCAACACCCTTGGGGATGGTGAGATGTTCAAGATTTCCCTTTACCATATCAGACTCCTCACTGATTTCATCCATAATGACTTTCACGTCTGTTGTTTCCGCCATACGCTTCATAAACAAAAGACACGCAATAATCAGGCCCACCTCAATGGCAACTGTCAAATCGAACAGTATGGTCAGGAAAAATGTGATGAGCAAGACCGAAACATCACTCTTGGGGTTTTTCATCAATGCGAGGAACGAACGCCATCCGCACATTCCATACGAGACCACGACAAGAACTCCGGCAAGACATGCCATCGGTATGTATTTGGCCAGTGGCATCAGAAACAAGAATATCAGCAACAGCACTACCGCATGTATGATACCTGCGACAGGCGTCTTGCCCCCGTTATTGATATTGGTCATCGTACGTGCAATGGCTCCCGTGGCCGGGATACCGCCAAAGAGCGGTGAGACGAAATTGGCAATGCCCTGAGCCACAAGTTCCGTATTGGAATCATGATGATCGCCAATCACACCGTCTGCCACCGTGGCAGAAAGCAGTGACTCGATAGCCCCCAGGACAGCAATGGTAAGAGCGGGGGCCACAAGAGACTTCACTACATCCCATGTCAAATCGGGCATACGCGCATCGGGTATAGCATTGCTTACAGAGAACCGGTCACCAATGGTCTCTATGGAGTTAACACCCGCATATTGTTTGAGTAGCAAGGCGGCAATTGTCATAACAATGATGGCTACGAGCGAACCCGGTATTTTCTTGCTGAACTTTGGCATCACGGCTATCAAAACCACACTCAGCACACCAACGACAGACGACCATAGGTCTAATGTCGAGAAATGAGTCGCGTAGACACACCACTTGTCTATGAAATCCGACGGCACATTCTCAATTGACAATCCAAACAAATCCTTGATTTGCGTGGTAAAGATTGTAACAGCAATACCACTGGTGAACCCCACTACTATAGGATAAGGTATGTACTTGATGATAGTGCCCAAGTGTAACAGGCCAAACATCACAAGAAATGCTCCTGCCATAAGGGTTGCTATGGTAAGCCCCTCCATACCATACTGTTGTATAATGCCGTATATAATGATGATGAAGGCTCCTGTCGGGCCACCAATCTGCACCTTGCTACCGCCAAAAACAGAAACAATCAGCCCTGCAACAATAGCAGTGATGATACCCTTCTCCGGTGTCACACCGGAAGCGATACCAAACGCGATAGCCAAAGGCAACGCCACAATGCCGACAATGATACCCGCCATCAAGTCTGATACGAATGTTTTCTTGTCGTAATGCCTCAATGTTGACAATAGTTGAGGTTTGAACGAAAATGTCTTCATCAGATAAATTTGTTTTTTATAAATAATGTTATCCCTAAGATTATTTTGCAAAAGTAGCAACAAATTGTTAAATATCAAAATATTTGGTTAATTTTCCATTTCATCGACATCATCACACCTTACCAACAGCATCCTTATGCGTTTTTTGTCGTTACTTATACATTTTCTTTCGCTTAATCGATTTTTTAGAGTAACTTTGCAGTCGCTAATAAAAAATAAGGTTAAAAAGAATGATCACTGTTTCAAATCTGGCCATACAGTTCGGCAAAAGAGTTCTTTATAAAGATGTCAATATCAAGTTCACCCCCGGAAACATCTACGGAGTCATTGGAGCGAACGGAGCAGGCAAATCCACCCTACTCCGAGCCATCAGTGGTGACCTTGAACCCAACAAGGGCTCTGTGGAACTGGGTCCCGGCGAGCGTCTTTCCGTACTGGAACAAGACCATTTCAAGTACGACGAATACAACGTTCTCGATACTGTCTTGATGGGACACGGCCCGCTGTGGGAAAACATGAAAGAGAGAGAAGCCCTCTACTCCAAACCTGAGATGACAGAAGCCGACGGTAACCGTGCAGCCGAACTTGAGGAAAAATTTGCCGAGATGGACGGATGGGAAGCAGAAAGCAATGCCGCACAGATGCTCTCCAATCTTGGTATCACCGAGGAACTGCACCAAAAACAGATGAGCGAACTGTCCAACAACGAGAAAGTGCGCGTCATGTTGGCAAAAGCCCTGTTCGGAAATCCTGACAACTTGCTGCTCGACGAGCCGACCAATGACCTTGACCTCGACACAGTCCAGTGGTTGGAAGAATATCTCAGCAACGTAGAACATACCGTTCTTGTTGTAAGTCACGACCGTCACTTCCTCGATGCTGTGAGCACACAGACTGTCGACATTGACTTCGGTAAAGTCACCGTGTTTGCCGGCAACTATTCATTCTGGTACGAAAGTTCACAACTTGCACTTCGTCAGGCTCAGAACCAGCGCCAGAAGGCCGAAGAGAAGCGCAAGGAGCTGGAAGAATTCATCCGTCGGTTCTCCGCCAACGTAGCCAAGAGCAAGCAGACCACAAGCCGCAAGAAGATGCTTGAAAAACTTACAGTAGAAGAGATCCGTCCTTCCAGCCGTAAATACCCCGGCATCATCTTCCAGATGGACCGCGAACCGGGCAACCAAATTCTCGAGGTAGACGGTCTCAAAGCCGTAGATGCCGATGGCACTGTACTCTTCGACAATGTAAGTTTCAATATCGAAAAAGGACAGAAAGTCGTATTCCTTAGCCACAACCCGAAAGCCATGACCGCTCTCTTCGAAATCATCAACGGCAACAGAAAGGCAGATGCGGGAACATACAAATGGGGCGTTACCATCACAACCGCATACCTGCCCCTTGACAATACAGAATATTTCAAGAGCGAAATGAACCTCGTAGACTGGCTTAGCCAATACGGTCAGGGCAATGAGGTAGTCATGAAAGGTTTCCTCGGAAGAATGCTCTTCAAGCAGGAAGATGTAGAAAAGAAAGTGAATGTACTCTCCGGAGGTGAGCGCATGCGTATGATGATAGCAAGAATGCAGCTGCAAAATGCCAACTGCCTCATCCTTGACACGCCGACCAACCACCTTGACCTTGAAAGCATTCAGGCATTCAACAACAACCTGATAGGTTTCAAAGGAAACATCCTCTTCTCCAGCCACGACCACGAGTTTATCGAAACTGTCGCCAACCGTATCATAGAGTTGACCCCGAAGGGCACGATAGACAAACTTATGGACTACGACGACTACATCTACAACGACCAGATCAAGGAGGCAAAAGCACAAATGTACAAGGCATGATGTTTGCCACACACGTTTGGCAAACTTTTTGCAGGTGTACAAGAAAAAGAAACCACATTATGAACAACGAAGAAAACAAGAATACAAAAGTTTCCGACGAACTCGAGGAAGGCAAGACCGCAGAAGTCACAAGTGAAGCTGATGACAATGCTGCCGAAACCGAAACTTCTACAGAAGAACCCGATGCGCTTGAGGCTGCACAGCAAGAGATAGCCACGCTCAAAGACAGCCTTCTGCGCAAAGCAGCAGAGTTTGAGAACTACCGCAAGCGCACTCTGAAAGAGAAGACAGAACTCCTGCTCAACGGCAGCGAAAAGACCGTCGGTGCCATACTTCCAGTGCTCGACGATTTCGAACGTGCACTCGCCGACAAGACAGACGACGTTCAGGCATTGCGCAAGGGCATGGAACTCATCTACAACAAATTCGTCAAAACGCTTGAAGGACTCGGTGTAAAAAAGATCGAGACCGAAGGCGAAGATTTCAATGTCGACTTCCACGAGGCCGTTGCCATGGTTCCCGGAATGGGAGATGACAAGAAAGGCAAAGTGATTGACTGCGTACAGGCAGGCTACAAATTGAACGACAAAGTCATCCGTCACGCCAAAGTGGCAGTCGGACAATAAAGACTGGCAAATTATCACACGAAAAAAATGGCGAAGAGAGACTATTATGAAGTGCTGGGCGTAGACAAAAGCGCCACCGACGCAGAAATAAAAGCTGCCTATCGAAAGATAGCCATAAAATACCATCCTGACCGCAACCCCGGAAACAAGGAAGCCGAAGAAAAATTCAAAGAGGCCGCTGAGGCCTACGATGTATTGCACGATACGCAGAAACGGCAGCAATACGACCAGTTTGGGTTTAATGCCCCAGGCGGAGGATTTGAAGGGTTCAGCGGAGGCGGATTCTCGATGGATGACATTTTCTCCATGTTTGGTGACGTGTTTGGCGAAAGAGGAGGCTTCGGCGG
>CAVFEZ010000026.1:24251-33663 GCA_963621665.1 Akkermansia muciniphila
TCGGCGGTTTTGGGGGCTTTGGCGGCGGCCAGGCATCTGGCCAAAGACAGCAGTACAGAGGTTCAGATCTCCGTATCAAGGTCACCCTCTCACTTCAGGAAATAGCCACCGGCACTACAAAGAAATTCAAGGTCAAGAAAGATGTCATATGCCCCGACTGTCAGGGCAGCGGCGCCGAAAAGGGCAGCAAGAGCGAAACATGTTCTACCTGCCACGGATCGGGTGCCGTAATGCGTACAGTCCGTACCATGCTGGGCATCATGCAGACCCAAAGCCAGTGTCCCGACTGCAACGGAGAAGGCACTGTCATCAAGAACAAGTGTCACAATTGTGGTGGTACGGGCGTTGTCAAAGGCGACGAGGTCGTTGAGATAAAGATACCCGCAGGTGTAGCCGAAGGCATGGTAGTCAACGTACCGGGCAAAGGCAATGCCGGACAAAGAAATGGCATCACCGGTAATATACAGGTATACATCGAAGAAGAGCCCAACGATACATTCGTCCGCGAAGGCAATGACATCATCTACAATCTCTTGCTCGATATACCAACCGCCACATTGGGAGGCCATGTGGAAATACCGACCATCGACGGCTCCAAGATGAAGATCAAGATTGACCCCGGTACCCAACCCGGAAAAACACTTCGCTTGAGAGGCAAGGGACTTCCTGCCGTACAAGGTTACGGAAGCGGGAAAGGCGACCTTGTCGTCAATATCAGCGTCTACATACCCAAGACCCTGAGCAAAAGCGAAAAGGAAGCAATGGAGAAATTCAAGAATAGCGACAATTTCAAGGGAGACAATGCCACAAAGACCTCCATATTTGAAAAATTCAAGAATTATTTCAACTGAGATTTCACACGAAATCTATAATTGACCGACAAACAGACAAGCAAATACCCTACACGGAAAGAGGAATTTGCTTGTTTGTTTTTTCATAAAACAGCCATGATGACCTACGCAGAAACCGTACAGTACCTGTTCAACTCAACCCCCGTTTTCGAAAAAGTCGGAGCACCCGCATACAAAGAAGGACTGGGTACGACCATTGCTCTGGACGAGCACTTCGGACACCCCCACACGCACTACAAAACCATCCATGTTGCCGGCACCAACGGCAAAGGGTCCTGCTCACACTCTCTGGCCTCCATACTACAAAGCGAAGGATACAGAGTGGGACTCTATACTTCACCACATCTCGTGGACTTCAGAGAGCGGATACGGGTCAACGGACAATGCATCAGTGAAGAGTACGTCATTGACTTCGTCGCCCGCGAACACGCCTTCTTCGAACCGCTTCACCCGTCATTTTTCGAACTGACCACAGCATTGGCATTCAAATACTTTGCCGACCAAAAAGTAGACATCGCAGTAATTGAAGTTGGGCTCGGCGGCCGTCTTGACTGCACCAACATCATCACCCCCATACTGTCGGTCATCACCAACATCAGTTTCGACCACACGCAGTTTCTCGGCCATACGCTCGCACATATTGCAGGAGAGAAGGCCGGTATCATCAAGAAAGGTATTTCTGTCGTTATTGGTGAAAACAATAGTGAGACCCGCCCCGTATTCGAAAAGACGGCTACCGAAAGACAAGCACCTATCGTCTTTGCCGAAGACGACAACGAGATTGTCTCTTGCAGACACGCCCCTAATGGCATTCTCTACCACACCCGCCACTATGGCGACATCATCGGAGAACTACAAGGCGAATACCAGGTGAAGAACACCAATACCATACTGCACGCCGCCAAAGCGCTACAAGACCAAGGTATTCTACAACACAAAGAAAGTGTTGTACAGGGACTTTCCCATATCTGCGCATTGACCGGACTTGAAGGCCGATGGCAAAGGCTTGCGGATCATCCTGTCGTCATCTGCGACACGGGACACAATGTCGGCGGATGGGAATATCTGTGCCACCAGATTGCGGAATACCCCTGCAAACAGAGAAGAATCATCTTCGGAATGGTAGACGACAAAGACATTGACCATGTCATGAAAATGCTTCCAGCCGATGCCACCTACTATTTCACAAAAGCCGCCACAAAACGCGCCATTTCCGAAGAGAAAGTTCACAAAATAGCCACTTCGTACGGACTTATAGGCAACGCCTACCCGTCGGTACCCGATGCCTACAAGAAAGCGTTGTCCGATGCTGACCGCGAGGACTTCATCTTCGTTGGCGGCAGCAGTTATATTGTGGCCGACCTTCTGACCAGCCTCCAACAAGAAACAAACAAATAAAACAAATATGAAACGACGACTGGATTATATTGACCGCATGAAGGGTTTTGCCATCCTTCTGATGGTCTTGGGACACGTCTACCTAGCCCCTGCTCACTTATGCAGTCGCTGCCATGACCGCGCTTCGTGATTTCTCAGATGCCCATAACATACCACTTCTGCCTTTGTAGCCGTACCGTTATCAGTGGGCAACGCCTACGTATGCGTTTGGATCGGCAAACTTATACGTATGAGCGAATTTCTTAAAAGATGGTGCTACGGTCTACGCAGCAACCCATAAGTAGGACCAGAATAAAGAGGCCGACACCGCACGGTTCACCCTACCCTTCCATGCCTACGACACGGCGATATTGACTGAGCAGCCATTGCTTCTGCTCCTCTACCGTAAGTAGACTATTGTCAAGCACAAGGGCATCGGTGGCCTGACGCAGAGGAGATACTTCACGATGAGTATCAAGATAATCACGCTGCTCCACGTTGCGCAGTATGTCCTCATAGTCAGCATCCATGCCTTTCTGCTTCAATTCATCATAGCGGCGCCGCGCACGCACCTCAGGACTTGCAGTGACAAAGATTTTGAGTTCGGCATCGGGAAAAACGACAGTACCGATGTCACGGCCATCCATCACGATACCCTTAGCCTCCCCCATGCGCTGTTGCTGCCGCACAAGTGACTCGCGGACAAATGGCAGGGCAGCCACAACGCTCACATGACTTGAAACCAGCATCGTACGGATATCACGCTCTACCCATTCACCATTGAGATAGGTTTCAGGTCGGCCAGTCTCTGCATTGAGTTTGAACGAGACTTGTATGTGCTCCATTTCGAGGTGCAACCGTTCGGTATCCAAACTTCCGTCCTCGCCAAACAGACCGTTCCGCAGGGCAAAAAGCGTCACTGCCCGATACATTGCTCCGGTATCGACATACACATAACTTATCTCGCGGGCCAAATCCTTGGCCATCGTACTTTTTCCACATGAAGAGTAGCCGTCTATGGCTATCGTAATCTTTTTCATTGTCTTATTTCAAGGTAGGTTTTTGTTTTCATAATAGAGGTCACAACGAATATGCCACATTGACGACAAGTGAAGAACTTGACACGTGGTATTTTCCGTAGGCCAGATTGAGTTTAAAACGTTCTAGATTGACACCGCCGCCAAACGACCAGCCTGCTCCGTGCGAACTCTGGTCACCATCACTGCCGACCTTCATCTCGTAGGCCCGACGGAAACTGTACCCTGCGCCCACCCATATAGAAGGAGAGAACACCAGCTCGGCTCCTACCACCAAATGGTTGATAAAACGGTAGTTCCAGTGGTTCAGGTCCACAAGTGTAGCCGACACGCGCAGAGGTACATGGGCCAGCTGTTTGCTCGCACCGATTTGCACATCGATGGGCATTGGGTCATAGTTTTCGTGATACGCTTTCACTTGTCCGCCAAGATTCTTGGCTACGGCCGACAACGACCAGTTGTGCTCGGCATCATAATAGTTCAGACCCAAATCCACCCCTATGCCGATAGCATTATAGTCACCGAGGTATGAGGTGATGAATTTCGCAGCGATACCGCCCACAAGTTTGTCGGTCAGCATATACGAGAAATAGCCCGCAACGGCAATGTCCTTTGCCGAGAATTCTCCGGTCTGCACATTGTTTTCGTCAACCTCTTTCATCTTGCCATAATTGGCATATTGGGCAGAAGCCGCCCAGGAAGCCCGACGCTTGACAACGCGGTTAAAAGAAGCGCTTGCGACCGAAGCGCCAGACATATAGTTCATATAAGTCAGCGCTATCGTCTTGTCGCTCACCGACGACAACAAGGCGGGATTTCCGAATACCAGCGTCTCATCATCCTCTACCAGCGTGATGTTGTCACCACCCAAGGCTGCGGTATGTGCACTTACCGGCAAACGAAGAAAATTGAAAGACGTTTGGCTTTCCTGTGCCATCGCCGCAGAACAAAGAAAGAGAGCGGTTGTCGCTAAAACGTTTTTTTTCATCTGTCAACTCTAAAAATCCAATGCAAAAGTACAGATTTTTTCAAATATCTGTGTTAATTTTGTGGATGAAATGGAATGAAGCACAGCCTCCGTCCACAAAAACAAATTATAATTTTGTCCAGCAGACGAATTGTGCTACATTTGCATCCGGATATATTATGCAATAAATAACGCATAAAAGGACATTTTAGTATACGACATACGCAGGCAGTGGAAATAAAGAAATCATATAGGGCAGACCTTGAGAACAAGAGACCCACGTGGTTTTTGTCGGGATTGATATTTGTCTTGGCCTTGTTGTTTTCCGCTCTTGAATTGACGACAAGCAGCCAAGAAGGCGAGAATACCCAAGATGCTCTCGATGATGCTGCAGACATAGAACTCATCCCCGCCATTGACCGCAAAGACATGGTAGCAGCGGAACCGTCACCGGGCAAAGCACTCACGTCAGGGAAAATAAATCCGGTAGACAAAGTCACCGCAGAACTGGAGAAAAAAGTCCAACTCACCGACATGCGTACAACCGGAGAAGGAGAAAGCACCGGCAACTCCGCTTCAGTTCCCGATGCAACCGACAATGCTCAAACATCCGCCCTGTCTCCCGTTCCCGTAGACGAGGACAACAACCCGCTCAAACTTCAAGTACTTGAGCAGTACCCCGAATTTCCGGGCGGAATGGTAGAACTGATGAAATGGCTCAATGCCAACCTACGTTATCCAGAAAACGCACAGGCCCAGAAAATACAAGGAAAGGTAATCGTGGCATTTATTATCAATAAGGACGGGAGCATATCCAATCCGCACGTCACAACCTCCGTACATCCCCTACTCGACCGCGAAGCACTGCGCGTAGTCAGGATGATGCCCAAGTGGAAACCGGGCATGGAGCGCAAAACTCCTTGCCGGACCATGTTCGTCATACCCATCAATTTCAAATTGTAAAAGAGAACCGAATTTTTCCATATACAAAAAAACAGATACCATGTATACCGCCAATGAAATACTTGACAAGGTGAACACATTCCTCACCACTCTCCCTTACGACCGCACTCCCACATCATTGTACGACCCTATAAAGTATGTACTCTCAATGGGGGGAAAACGCATACGCCCTGTACTTATGCTATTGGCATACAATATTTTCAAGAATGATCCCGAACACATCCTCATGCCTGCATGCGCACTGGAGACCTACCACAACTACACCCTGCTCCACGACGACCTTATGGACAACGCAAGCCTCAGACGCGGACACCAGACGGTACACAAGAAATGGGACGCCAATACAGCCATCCTCTCCGGTGACAGTATGCTTGTACTTGCCTATCAACGTATGGCACAATGTGACGTTGACAAACTCAAGCCAGTTCTTGACCTGTTTACAGAAACCGCACTCGAAATAGGAGAAGGACAGCAATATGACATGGATTTTGAACACCGCAATGATGTCCGTGAAACCGAATATATAGAAATGATACGTCTCAAGACCAGCGTTCTCCTGGCCTGCGCAGTAAAGATGGGAGCTTTGCTGGCCGACGCATCCACTGAAGATGCAGACCTACTGTACCACTTCGGAGAACAGACAGGCCTTGCTTTCCAACTGCAGGACGACTATCTTGATGTATATGGTGACACAAAAGTATTCGGGAAAGCCATTGGCGGAGATATCGTTTCCAACAAAAAGACCTACATGCTCATCACCGCCTACAACCTGGCAGACGACAGACAAAGGAAGGAACTGCAGCACTGGATTGAAGCCAAAGACTTCAACCCCGCCGAAAAGATAGCCGCGGTCACCCGACTGTACAACGAAATCGGAATAGACCGTCTTGCACAAAAGAAGATTGCCTTCTACTTTGAAGAAGGCATGAAATATCTTGATGCCATAAGCACGTCCCCCGAAAGCAAACACGAACTGAAGGAATACGTCTCAAAATTGATGACCCGCCAATATTAAGTGACAATACCCATATGCCTTACAGAAGATTGCCCAAGACAGATGCTGCGCGCCTGAGAGTGCTCAAGACATTGCTGGAAAACAGTGATGTCTATACGGCACGCAACAGATTTATCGACTGGAAATCGCTCAATCAGGCACAACCTGCATACGACAGGCTTCTCACCGCACACGAACAATACGAATGTTGTCTGAAGGCCCAAAGCCGAAACTCACAAAAGACCGACCGGCTACAACATAAGGCTACAATGTACGTCAGTCATTTTCTGCAAGTTCTGTTCATGGCCGTTGAACGTGGAGAAATCAAGAAGAAGGCCCTGCTTCTCTACGGCCTCACTGAAGAGGGCGCCACCATTCCCGACATCAAGACACCTGAAAAACTGAAGGACTGGACATCAAAAATTGTTCAGGGAGAAAAAGAGCGTGTCAAGCAGGGAGGGCGTCCCATCTACAACCCTACCATCAGTATGGTTGCGACACACCATGACATCTTCACCGAAGCGTACGCAGCGCAGCAACATCTTGTAAAGCGCACGCAGACCGCACTAGCACAGACCCAGCGGCTCCGTGACGAGGTAGACCAGATTATCCTTGATATTTGGAATCAGGTCGAAAAGCATTACGAAAACGAACCGCCAGAGCGGCGCTTCAACGAATGCAGAAATTTCGGCATCATCTATTATTATCGGAAAAACGAAAAACACCTGTACTGAATGAACTTCATTGACACTCATACCCACCTGGACGGAGAAGAATTCCACGATGACATAGACGAGGTCATCAACCGTGCAAAATCAGCCGGCGTATCAAAAGTATTCGTCCCCGCCATCGACCTCAAATCCATAGCGTCCGTCACCAGACTTTGCTCTGCCTACAAAGGATACGCCTATCCTATGATTGGATTACATCCGGAAGAAGTAAAAAGTGACTGGAAAGACACTCTTGACACCATGAAAATCCATCTGCAAGGCCAAGAAAGAAGGAAGGAGGGGGAAGCCGGATTTCCATTCATCGCCATAGGAGAAGTAGGACTGGACTATTACTGGTCGCGCGAATACGAGAAAGAGCAGTTGGAAGCATTTGATACACAGATACAATGGGCCATAGCGTACAACCTCCCCCTCATGATACATTGCAGAAAAGGACAAAATGAAATGGTACATCTGCTCAACAAATACAAGAACAAACTTCCCGGTGGGGTATTCCATTGCTTCACTGGAAACGAGAAAGAAGCGGAGGAACTCCTGCAATTTCCCAATTTCGTATTGGGCATAGGCGGTGTACTTACATTCAAGAAAAGCCATTTGCCCGAGGTTCTCCCCGCCACTGTCCCCCTCGACCGCATCGTACTGGAAACCGACAGCCCGTATATGGCCCCTGTGCCAATGCGGGGAACGCGCAATGAAAGCGCATTCGTATTGCATGTTCTCACCAAACTCGCCGAGATTTATGGCGTACAACCCCAAGAAATAGCATGCCATACAAACGAAAATGTAAAACGTATTTTTGGCATATAACCCGCTCTTTTGAACCAAAAGATATACACATACACCAGACGATGGAGAGAAAACGCATAACAGATGTTAAAAAGATCGTTCATTTTTCTTCAATCTCAAATTAAATGCATAACTTTGCACCCGATTTAAGGAAAGATGCTCGAGTGGTTGAAGAGGCACGCCTGGAAAGCGTGTATACGCCTAAAGCGTATCGGGGGTTCGAATCCCCCTCTTTCCGCAAGAAGAAAGACTTTGAGAAAACTCTCAAGGTCTTTTTTGTTTTTTATAATACAGCAGCAAATACTAGTACATTCACCTCAATTTCCAACAAATGCCGACCCGCAGCAAACGGTCCTTCGGAACACTTTCGTACAAAGGCTTTGTACGGACAGTACAAAGGCCTTGTAGTCTTCGTACAAAGGCTTTGTAGCAATCGTACAAGGACTTCGTAGCAATCGTACAAGGACTTCGTAGCAATCGTACAAGGACTTCGTAGCAATCGTACAAGGACTTCGTAGCAATCGTACAAGGACTTCGTAGCAATCGTACAAGGACTTCGTAGCAATCGTACAAGGACTTCGTAGTTTCGTACAAGGACTTATGAGAATATTGGCGAAACCATATCATGATAAGTCCGCAGCCAGTCCGTCAATTGACCGTAATATGGAAACAACCTTGATGTACTTCATATTTCACAAGACAACGCCTTTGCTGACGCATATCATTGAGCACTTCGCTCAATATCCATTTCAGCGTATCATTGCGCACAGCCCGACGATATACTCCAGGGGGAGATACCGTCTTGTAACGATTGTAGCAGATATCAAAGGTCGTGCCATACATATGGCAACTATTCTGCGTTGCGTTGCCGTTGTGTCCGCGCAGTTTCTCTACATCTTCACGGCTTCGCAGTACACTGGTTACAATGATTTTATGCAAGGGAACACCTTTGATCTGCAAGCTGTCAAAGAAAGACCGGCCTATATCTTGCAAAAGAACAGATGCCTTCGGTACAAGATATGGAATACTATTGTTCAGTTTGTCGACATGAAAGAAAGGATTACTCCCGATATATACCAGTTCCGACATCCTTCGCTCCGCATCTTTGCGGTTGGCTACAGGCTGTACACCCAACTTCTCGGCTGCTGCCAACTGCACATCATTTTGATCAGGAAAAGTATTGCCGAAATGCGGAACACTGTATATACGGTTTTTCACTACATTCCCGTCACTACAGAAAAAGCGCGATGGGCCGGTTGGCACTGCTGGAGATACCACATACCCATCACGACTTACCGACGAATCGGCCTGGACCGCTGTCGCCGATATTTCTTTTTTCTCCATAGCGTCATCTGCATTACCCTCGGCAACCGACGGAAAGACACTTCTGACAATGGCCAAGAATATGACCACCAAACAAAATCCTTGTATATATCGTTTTTTTGAAATCTTCATTGTTGTTCCTTAATCTTCGGATACCGCAACATGACGACACCCGGACACACATTCTTTGGAAAAGCCTGTGCAAAGATAATGCATTTACCTCCAACAACCAAGTACACGGCACTGTAAAGTTGCCGACAAACATCCGATTGATATCGGCGGCATCGCCCGGATGGCCATGTCAAAAAACCAGTATTTGCAAGATGTCTTATCAGCAGTTTAAATGCGTTAAAAAAAAAACTTCATTCTTCGCTTATCTTACA